>CALFNL010000388.1 GCA_937902875.1 uncultured Bacteroidota bacterium
TCTACCGGGTTTCCTGTTCCTGACCAACAGGAGCAACAGCGAATATTTCAATTATTTTACCATACTCACGCTTGCCATCCTGGGTGGTATATTGGGAACATTGATGATGATACCCCTCCGTCGTTCCCTGATTGTGAAAGAACATGAAAACCTGCCATATCCGGAAGGCACGGCATGTGCAGCGGTTTTGAAAGCCGGAGAAAAGGGTGGCGAATTCGCGAAGACCGCTTTCCAGGGCCTCGGATTTGCCTTTGCCTATGCAGTCCTGCAAAGAATATTTCATGTAATAGCTGAAACGCCTTCTTTCATGACCAGGCAAACCAACAGGTTTTTCCCTTCAGCCAAAATTGCGGGTGAGATCACTCCGGAATATATGGGAGTGGGTTATATCATCGGACCAAAAATTGCGGGCGTGTTGGTGGCTGGAAGTGTGTTAAGCTGGTTTGTTTTCATTCCATTACTCGCTTCCCTGGTTTCTTCGGACGTTATTGCCAGCCAGCTTGTCAAACTCGGTTACCTCACGGATCTTACCAAACCCGGAGGACCTGGAGCATGGAATCCGGATACACATAGCTTCGCAGATTTTTCGGATGCCATATACCGTGCCTATGTAAGGCAAATAGGAGCAGGCGCCGTTGCCGCGGGTGGATTTATCACGCTCCTCAAGACGATCCCCACCATCATCTCTTCTTTCACAGACAGCATCAGATCAATCAGGAAAAATCCCGAAGCAAAAACTCAGAAAATAGCGCGCACCGACAGGGATCTTTCCATTAAGGTGGTTGGATACGGAAGCCTGGCCTTGGTCTTAATCATGACCACCCTGCCACTGATACCCGGTAGTAATTTCTTCAGCAGATTATTGCTGGGCATGCTGGTAGTTCTTTTCGGAGCCTTTTTCGTAACAGTCTCGTCCCGGATCGTGGGATTGATCGGCAATTCCAATAATCCTATTTCCGGTATGACCATTGCAACGTTGATGGGAACCTGCCTCGTTTTCATCATGGTTGGATGGACTGGAAAGATCTATGAACCTATGGCACTCGTAGTTGGGAGCATGATCTGCATCGCGGCGGCCAATGCGGGCGCCACATCGCAGGACCTGAAGACCGGCTATATCATCGGGGCAACACCCCGATATCAGCAGATTTCCCTTTTCATAGGGGCCATCGTTTCTTCGATTGCCATAGGTCTCACAGTTAAAGTGCTTGATACTCCCACCCGGGAAATGCTGGCACAGGGTATTGAGCATGCCATTGGCCAGGACAAATATTCTGCACCTCAGGCCACCCTGATGGCGACCCTTATCCGCGGCATCCTTTCGTTTAATCTTGACTGGCAGTTTGTGCTGGTGGGAGTTTGCGTAGCGATTGTAGTGGAGCTCTGTAATATCAAGTCTCTTTCATTTGCCATAGGGATTTATCTTCCATTGGCCACCACCCTGCCCATATTTATAGGAGGAGCCATCCGTGGCATTACAGACTGGCAATCGAGGAAAAAGGGCAGGATCGCTTCGCAGGGAGAAGAAGATCTTGGAAAAGGGAATTTATTTGCCACCGGCCTGGTAGCCGGAGGGGCCATTGCGGGCGTGATCGTGGCCATTCTTACAGCCAATGATTCAATAGCTCAGGGAATGAAAAAATTGAGCCTGCAACACGGGATCAGTAGCTTTTTGGGAGGGGCCACCGGATATGAATTACTGGGTGTAATCTTTTTCGGATTCATGGGATGGAAATTGTACCGGATTTCGAAAAAATAGTATCATTTGAAAATTAAAATGCAATCCACTTTCTCTTCTCTTTTCAAAATGCTTTCTCTACCTTATTGGAGTTAAACTTTTAGAATATGCGTAAAATGTCTTACACCTCCGGCAGCGATGGAGAAAAAGTTGAATTGCGTGAAAGCAATAACATGGTGGTGGTGCGAACCATGAAAGGAAAGACCCTGCACGATTCCATACAAAGCCAGGGCTCCAGACAATCAATATCTAAATTTCAGGTAAAGCAAAAAATTCCCCGTGCGAATGTTACAATTTTGGCAGTGAAAAAAACTCACAAGGATCCCTTGCGGGTGAGGAATGAGGCGAGAAAAAATCTCAAGCAGGAAAATAATATCCGGTTCGCAGGAAGGGTATTGGTTGACAAGGGTACCAGCCAGCCCGTTATTTATACAGAAAATATTTTTGTGAGGTTCAAACCGAATACGGAAAAAAAGTTCATTCAAAAGATATTGAAGGACTTCAAACTCAAAATTAAAGATGAAGTTAAATATGCGCCCAACGCCTATTTCGTGGAGGCACCGGAAGGCACCGGAATGGAAATTTTCAATATTTGTAAGAGTATTCTGAAAAAAAGGGAAGTGGAATACTGCGAACCGGAACTGATACGCAAGGCTGGCAAGAGAAAATTACCCATGCCACCGTCTATTTATTTCAGGCAATGGCATCTCGGGTCAACCCGTATCGGTAAGAGAACCATCAGGGCCAGCGCCCAGGTAGCACAGGCACATGGCATTACACAGGGAAGATCCATCACCATAGCGGTTATTGATGATGGTGTGGACATCCACCATATTGAATTCAATATAAAAGGAAAAATCAAAGCGCCCAGGGATGCTTCTTACAGAAATTCGGATCCAACGCCGAAACTTCCCGATGACAATCATGGTACTGCCTGCGCAGGCGTGGCCTGTGCATCGGGCATTCATAAAGCCTGTGGCGTGGCGCCTGCCTCCCGGCTCCTGCCCATAAGAAATGTTTCTGAACTGGGTTCCAAGGATGAGGCCGACTCTATTTTCTGGGCCGTTGAACATGGAGCTGACATTATTTCCTGCAGTTGGGGACCGGATGACGGCAATTGGTGGAATCCGAAGGACCGTCTTCACAAGACGAGGCAGCCTATCGCCGCCTTGACGAGTGACGCCCTCCACTATGCAGCTACCCACGGCCGTAAGGGGAGAGGATGTATTATCCTCTTTGCGGCTGGAAATGGCAACGAAAACGCCGACCTTGACAAATATGTGAGCCATCCGGATGTATTGGCCGTTGCGGCTTGTAATGACAGAAGCAGCAAGAGTGTATATAGTGATTTTGGCGATTGCATCTGGGTTTGTTTTCCCAGCAATGATTTTGAACTGAAAAGACCTCATCATAACAGGCCCCTTACAAAGGGGATATGGACTACGGATCGCAGCGGCTATGTTGGTGAGAAGCGGAAAGGACTGGCCGACTATATTTCGGACTTCGGCGGAACCTCCAGTGCATGTCCCGGAGCAGCAGGCGTCTGCGCCTTGATACTATCCGCAAATCCCGGACTCAGCAGGCAGGAAGTAAAAGATATCCTTAAGTTAACAGCCGATAAGATTGATATTGTCCAGGGCAATTACAACGATAAAGGTCATAGCAAATGGTATGGCTATGGAAGGGTGAATGCTCTTAAGGCCGTGGAACTTGCATTGCTTCTGAAAAGGAATCCAGGCTGATAATTGCCTTGTATGCAGCCAGCATATCAAGTCATTAAATAATACGTGCAGAATTTACAGGTTCAGAGAAAATTAAGATAGTGATATGAATTACCCAGTATCTCCCGGTCATCTGCATTCAACCAGTTTTTCAGAACTGTTGCATAAACATTTTTGAAATCCACCGAATATTTCATGTCATCTTCCATAAGGTCGTTCAGGTTGGGCATGCCATTCAAAATACCTTTCTGTTTCAAGCTGCCACCTATAAAAAACATTGCGTTGGCCGTTCCGTGATCCGTACCTCCGCTCGCATTTTGCGATACCCTTCTTCCAAATTCAGAAAATGTGAACATACACAGATCCTGAAAACGGTTATTGTCCTTCATATCTTTCACAAATGCTTTCACGGCATCGTTTAGTTCCTCAAACAGTTTTTGTTGCCGGGGCTGTTGATTGATATGCGTATCAAAACTACCGAGCGACAGGTAATAAACTTTTGTATTGACATCGGAAAAAATCAATGATGCAATCGTTTTCAGGCTTCGTCCCGTTTGTGTGGCAGGATAGCTGGCCCCGGATGGATGAAACCTGCTTTGCCGGAAAATGTAGTCAGCGCTGTTGAGGGTATCTGCCATGGTTTTGTAGAGATAGTCAACCTCATCCCCGCCCGCTTTGTGGCTTCCGGAAATATCCTTAAAAAAATTTTCCTGTGAGCTATTGTAGAGGCGGCGCGGATCTCTGAGGGCCAGTCCTTTGTTTTTTTCACCTTTCAAAGCCAGGCTGAGCACATCGTCTATCTCAAGTGCCTGTGTGGGCCTGTCGCAACCATTGCACTGCGCATCAAGGTATCGACCAATCCAACCAGTATTCACATATTCATTACTGGAGCTACCGCTTTGCCAGATATCCATACTCCTGAAATGCGATCGATCGGGATTGGGATACCCAACGCCATTCAGGATTCCTAAACTTCCATCCTCATACAAATCCCTGAAGGCAGGGAGAGAAGGATTCAAACCTGCCTCGTCTGAGAGTATCAGCGCCTTTTCCCGGCGAATACCCAAGCCTGGCCTCTCTTTATAATAAATATCATTGCGCACTGGTATTACAGTATTCAGGCCGTCATTTCCCCCACTAAATTGAATCACCACCAAAACCCTATTCCCTGGTGGCACCATATTGGGTCTTTCGAGTGCCTTCATGAATCCGGGGAGCATCATTGAAGCCGAGGCCAATGTGCCTGTTTGCAAGAATGTTCTTCGCTTAATATTCATGATTTCAATTTCGCTTTGCAAATCAATCATTAAATTTCTATCATAGCCATCTGCCATCACACACAAAAAACTCAGGCAGGTTTCTTAACACAACTGATACTCCGGCATGCTCATCATTTTGATGGTTGCCGTCTTGATGAATGCTTCCCGGTCATTTAAGTCCGCATATTTCATAATGATGCCTTCTTCCACTTCAGTCTTTTGGAATAATACGCCTGCAATACTCCTAATCAGGTCTTTTTTTTCAACCCCACTGAAATTTTGCAGATACACATCCCATTCCAGTGTGGCTTCAATCCTTTGACTGCCTGTATTGGAAGCTCTTGTTATAGATAGTTCAGGATCGTTTTGTTCCTTCATCATCTGTCCCATTTGCTGGTCATCGTCTGTTTTAGGTTTCAGGTTGAATTCATCATTCTCCGAGATCAAACCCGGAATCCTAAGTCTCACCATCAGTGAGGACCCGTCTATCCAGTTCTTTCCTCCGGGCCAGCCCGCCACATTGGGTGGATAGAAAAGAATTTGCCCCAATACTTTCTGGAACATCAATTGCATCTCCTCATTGGCGAGCTCCATCGATAAAATCCTGCGCATGCCCACAAGCAGTTCAACCTCCGACTTTATCCTTGTTCCAATATTCCGGGGATCATAGAACCAGTCGCTTGTAAATATGTCTTTCATCAGTTCCCGGACATCGTAGTTGCTGTTATAAAAACGATCCGAGATCCAGTTCAGATTTGCTTCATCCGCTTCTTCATTTACAAAGTATCTATAAATCTTACCCGCAATGAATCTGGCAGTCTGCCGATGTTCCAGTAGGATGCCGAGAATATCATCTCCGTCAAAATTTCCACTCCGGCCCAAAACTGTTTTAATCCCGTTGTCATGAAATTGTTTTCTGAAAAAAAATTCACCGCCTATTGTAAAGCCCCATCCTGTAAAAGCCCTCGCTGCTTCCCGAATATCTTCTTCCGTATAATTGCCCCGGCCCATCGTAAATAATTCCATCACTTCTCTTGCAAAATTTTCATTGGGATGCTGCTTCCTGTTCTGCTGATTGTTCAGAAAAGCCAACATCGCGGCGCTCTTTGATACTTGCCGGAGTAGTTCGCCAAAATTGCCTAAAGCATTTTTGCGGATGATATCCAGTAGGCCTTGTTGGAAATACATGTTGAAATTTCGGCAGGCAAAATGACCATGCCAGAAGAATGCCATTTTTTCGAGGAATTGTGCCTGTCCGTTGACCATTTCTTCGATCCAACTGATATTAAGGTTCCTGATCCCTTCCCTGCTTTGTTTGCGCAGCGCCTGTTTTTGCTCCTTGCTGAGATTCTCAATTCTACCAGCATCCTGCAGGCCCTTGAAGAGGCCATCAAATGCGTTATGGGCCACATCAATATATTCGGGATTCTTAGAAGAAAATTTGAGCAATCGCTTGAAAATTTCAACCTGGCTGGCATTCGCGAGCTCATGAATAGATTCCGCTGATGGCCCAAAACCGGCTCTCCACAAAAGATGCTGGTTCCTGACCTGGTTACTTACCGGCATGAAGACATTATTAGGAAGACTAATGACTGAAATGAGAACGAAAGGTTTAATATAAAATTTCAGCATGGCTGAATTTCGCTAAAACCATTCGCGATTTCATCAGTACAAATTTCAACTTTCAATGATAAATGAGGATTAATTAATGTTATCACAGAAATATCATTCAGGCCCATATTTCCGAAAGTAATATCCGCCGTCAGGGCTCCGGACCAGATCCGTTTTTATTAAAACGATTGCCTGATTGATAAACCAAATGCAGCAAGAATCCTGACTCCTCAGGAAAGCATGGCGACGGTTACGGCATCCCGAAATCAATTTCTGGCACGGGAATTGACTTTTCTAGGGACAATCATGCTACCATATACAATTATCATATGGTAAATGAGTTTCAACCAGTAATTCAACCCTATTAATCAACTCTTATTTATGAGAAAGTCACTCATTACTCTTGTGCTCATATGTGCTTCATTTCTTTCATATGCGCAGATTGATCTCAAAACTTTTTTAGGTGCCGGTTACGGCCAGGAAAACAAGATCGGCTTTCGCGGCATGAGTATTCATGCGGAAGAGCAGTTCAATTTTTCAACTCACCTGAATGGAATTGTTGGCCTGAATTATTTTAGTTCCAACAATGTTCCCAAGTGGGGGATGGCAGAAAACCAGGGCGTTTACTACAGACAATTTATCGCGGAAGTGAAGGCCCAGTATTTCAGCGGCCAGGAACAGGGTAAAGGTTTTTTGGCTGGCATTGGCCTTGCCTTACGCTCCGGCAGCACTTATCATTTTGAATCCGGTGATTATAAGAACGGCAGCTATAGTAACCTGCAGTATAGTAAGGAAAAAATAGTGGGCAATGGGATTGTACTGGGCCTGGGCTATGGGTTTAAGATTAGTGAATCTCTGATAGGGAAAATTGAATTCAGTGATTACTCAATGGCACAGCTCAATGAGCTTTACCAACTCAGCGTAAAAGTTGGATTTTAATAAGTCTTCTAAGTCTCAATCAAAATAAAAATCGCGAAGGTTTCTACCTTTGCTTTTTTTTTGCTGAAATGATATCAAAAGAGACCAGCTTTCTTCAACTATTTTTTTCGGCATTTTATGGATCGGAATTACCGGATCTCGGTGATGCCAAAATAGGCGTGCAACACTGCTGGTATTTGAATGGAATTCTCTGTTTGATAATTTTCCAATAAACAGGCCAGTATGCGTGGCAGGGCCAATGAACTTCCATTGAGGGAATGAAGCAATTGGTTTTTGCCATTGCTATCTCTGAAGCGGATCTTCATCCTGTTGGTTTGGTAAGTTTCAAAATTGGACACTGAACTAACTTCCAGCCATTTGTCCTGACCTCCACTATACACTTCAAAATCGTAAGTGAGCGCCGAGGTGAAGCCCATGTCACCTCCGCATAATTTCAGGATGCGAAAAGGCAGGTTCAACGACCCTAATAATTTCCCCACGTGTTCTACCATTCCATCCAGCGCTTCATAGCTTTTATCAGGATGAACCAATTGAACCAATTCCACCTTATCGAATTGATGCACCCTGTTCAAGCCGCGCACATCCTTGCCATAGCTTCCGGCCTCTCGCCTGAAGCAGGGTGTGTAAGCGGTCATCTTCACAGGCAAATCCTTTTCTTTGAGTATCTCGTCGCGGTAAATATTAGTAACAGGAACTTCAGCGGTTGGAATCAAATACAGGTGGTCTTCATTCACGAAATACATTTGGCCTTCTTTGTCCGGCAATTGACCCGTTCCAAATGCGGAACTTTCATTGACCATGAAAGGTGGCAGGTATTCTGTATATCCGGCGGCTGTATTGAAGTCGAGGAAATACTGTATCAGCGCCCTTTGATATTTCGCACCTTTGTTTACATATACCGGGAACCCGCTGCCTGTGATTTTATTTCCCAAATCAAAATTGATGAGGTTGTATTTGGCAGCCAGGTCCCAGTGCGGAAGCGCGCCGGAAGGCAATACAGGTTTGGAACCTGATTCGCGCACAAGTTCATTGTCTGCGGGAGACCTGCCGGGAGGTACTTTCCCGGAGGGAAGATTTGGAATTTTCACCAAGGCTTCCTGTAGAATCTTTTCCGTAGCTGCCAACTGTTCTCCTATGGGTTGCAGTGAAGATTTTAGCGACGCAACCAATTTCTTCAACATTTCCGCCTTATCCTTTTCACCTTTTGCCATCAATTGGCCTATTTCTTTGGAATTGCTATTGATCTGAGCCAGGATATTGTCATTTTCAACCTGCAATTTTTTTCTCTGGTCGTCGAGGTTCACTACCTGATCCACGAGGCCGATCTCCTTAAATTGCTTTATCGCCAATCTCTTCTTCACCAGGTCAGGGTTCTGGCGGATAAATTGCACCTGCAGCATTTTTCGTAAATTTTCATCAAAGGTAATTCTTGGGCAAACAAAGGCAATGGAGTAAATCGATTAGCTTAGTACTAAACTAACAGATATGATTGATCCAGGAATGATTACAACCAGCATTGAATTATCGGGCCATCGGGTAGTAAAGAATCTCGGAGTAGTGCGCGGTATTACCGTCCGTTCCCGGAGCCTGCTTGGCAATGTAGCAGGAGGTTTACAAACTCTTTTTGGCGGACGGATTTCCATTTACGTGGAGCTTTGTGAAGCCACAAGGGAAGAAGCATTCCAGCACA
Source organism: uncultured Bacteroidota bacterium (assembly GCA_937902875.1). GTDB lineage: Bacteria > Bacteroidota > Bacteroidia > Chitinophagales > Chitinophagaceae > PSRI01. Next base: position 8,959 of record CALFNL010000388.1, read on the forward strand.
TGATGGAGCAGGCCGCTCAGAGAGGCGCCAATGCCATCATCAATATGCGTTATGATGCCAATGAAGTAATGAATGGTGTAACGGAAGTGCTGGCTTATGGAACAGCAGTGGTTACAGAGAGGGTTCACTAAGGCTCAAATGACCTGACACCGGAAGAAGGCTCAACCGGGCTGACTCATTTTTCGGTAAACATCCGGATTGTGTATCTGCATGAATCGTTCGGGATTAGGAATTTCTTCGAAGCCGAATTGCCGGTACAATCCATGCGCGTCCCTGGTGCCCAGCATCCACCTGCGCAATCCTGTTAATTCAGGATGGGAAATGATTATTTCCATCAGCCATTTGGCCAGACCAAGACCCCTGAATTTTTCATCAATGAATACGTCGGCCAGGTATGCAAATGTGGCTTTGTCAGTAACCACCCTGGCAAATCCGATCTGGAGTTCATGCTGAAAAACCCCAAAACAAAGGGATCCGGCAATTGATTTTTTTACTATATCAAGCGGTATATTTTCAGCCCAATAAGATTGGCTGAGAAATTGGTGAATGACCTCCACATTGAGGAGGGCGGGATCCGTGGAAATCCGGAAATCTCCTTTTATAAACTCAGTGTTTGCCATATGACGCAAAGCTATGGCCTAAACTCAAAACCTGTTTGACCGGATTGCGGTCCAGCGGCGAAATATCAGGATGAAGGCGAAGTTTTGACTTAGCTTTGCGTTCATGATAGATGCTAAAAACGATCTTCAAACCAGGTGGTGGAAGCTCGAAGAGAAATTGATGAATAGGTTTGGGAAAAAGCCAGACCTGGAGGCTATTTTATTCCTGATCGGCATACAGGAATTCGGTCAATTACGTTCCAAGTTCACCAAAGAGCAAAAACAAGACCTGATGCATGTGGCCGTCTGTAGTCTGCTTGCTAAAAGTGGTTATTACGAGCTGGAAAGCAAAGACGAAGATGGCTGGCCGCATTTCCGGCAATTGAAGGCGCTTCCGGATCAGAGTCTGCCTGAACAGGAAAATTTTCTGAAAGACCATGTGCTGCTTTATTTTACAGAGCATGATTTCATTTGAAAACGAGTGCCGATTTCATTTCACTTTTTATATTGAAGTAATTTTATTTCTGCCGGATGCGTTTCAACTGGAAGAGGAGTAAATGATCATTGCGCTCAAAGTGGAAAATTCATTGGTGTATGGCAGGATGAAGGAAAGGGCATGGGCTAAATAAACTCTTCATTATTTTTTTACGGCCTTGGGGCTCAAAAAGTAGTTATTTACATTGCGGCAGATTACATTTGCTTTATCCTAAAAAGACGCATCATGAATTTTCCCAAAAACCTGCTATATACTAAAGACCACGAATGGATTCGCCTGGAAGGCAATACGGCATGGGTAGGCATTACTGACTATGCCCAGAATGAGTTAGGCGATATAGTGTATGTTGATATAGAAACCCTGAACCAAAAGCTTGCGGCAGAATCCGTTTTCGGCACAGTGGAAGCAGTAAAGACAGTTAGTGACCTTTTCCTCCCTTTATCGGGAACCATTACAGAGGTGAATCCTCAATTGAACAGTCAACCGGAATTAGTGAACAGTGATCCCTACGGTGCAGGCTGGATGATCAAAATAATTGTCGATAACCCAACCGAGGCTGATAATTTATTGAAGGCCGATGCATATGCTTCAATGATAAGCGCCTAATCTCTCCTAAAAGATGCATTTGAGATTTTTTAACAAACCCTGGCCCACAGTTATTTGGGCTGCCATTATCTTCATATTATTGACGATCCCTGGCAGTTCCATACCTTCAGAAGGTCTTTTTGGCCTTCCGGATCTGGACAAAATTGTGCACGTTTTCATCTTCGGAACCCTGGTAGTCCTTTGGAGCAGATATGCCATCTTTAGGTTTTCGAATCAAAAGAACCCGGTAATCATGGTGGCAATTGTTTTATTGTCGTGCTTGTTTGGGGTTGGAATGGAATATTTTCAAAAATACTTTGAGCCCAGCCGGAGTTTTGACCCGGGAGATATGGCAGCGGATGCCATAGGTTCTGTGCTGGCCTGGCTTTTATGCAGATTTTACCTGTTTAGGAAGATCAAGTCTCACTGAAGTTGGCACAAAAAAATTGGCCCCTATGGAAATAGGGGCCGCAACCAAAACTAACTGCTTATGAGAAAATTGACTGTTATTTACAATCTTCAACTATAAGACGCAAAACAGAGGCCAAGGTTTGCATCCAGAATGTTAATGAATTTCTAAAAGAACTATTTTCTGATCGCCTCTCTCCATTAACATAATAACGCAGTACTAAGTTCCAAAATTGTACTGGTTTTTACAACTCAAAGTTCAGGGAAAAATACATGGCTTATTCATAATGATTTGCAAAAGTCGGGGATTGTTACCGCCTTTTGACAATGATTCGAGGGCAGAAGAAGCCCCAAAAAAGCAAGACCCCGCAAATTGCGGGGAGCTTATTCTGTGAGAAGGTCCTATCCAAAAAAGTTTGTAATCAGAATTTTATAAAGGTTTTTGCCATTTTCTCTCCATCGGCCAGGGCTACAATTCTATACAATCCCCTGGGTAAATTGCCGAGACCAATTGAAAGGGTGGTGGAATTATTGCCAAGCCTGGTCATTACTATTCTACCCGCATTATCAACAATAGTTACCCTAATTTCTTTCGCCTGCTCCTTTAGCTGAAGAATTATATAATCTTTAGCCGGATTCGGATAAACACTTATTTGAGAAATTGCTGACTCCTTACTGATTCTGAGAATAGCGCTATATGATATGCCGCCTGACTTTTCTGTGAATTTTAGCCTGTAGAATATGTTTCCGGCAGCAATTTTCTCCAAGTCATTATAATAATTGGTTGCATGGGCAACGCTCGACCCGGAAATTATGGAGAAACCAACCCCATCTGATGAACGTTGCACTTCTGTAAAAGAGATATTATCGCTATTCTCGATCTCCCATTTCAGCTCTACCTGGTCAAAAGACAATTTGTTAAGATTGAATGATATCAGACTTATTGGAAGGAGCATGAACTCCTTGAAGCTTGTAAAATCGTTGCTGACTTTTGGATCTGTCATCGCGATCAGGGCATTGGGCTGACTCTGTATTTCAATTGGCTGGGCTGAAATTCGGTTGAAGCTAAGCTGCACATAAGCTATTTCTCCATCTGAAAGGGAATTGATACTAATTTCACCCGTCTTGCTATTGAAGCTTGCATTCTTCCTGCCGGTCACTTTCAGGTCGGCCAAATCTACTCCGGTAACAAAGATGGATTTTGAAGTGAAGGCATCCGCTTCGTCTGGGCCATTGTTAGTAAATTGAAACCTGATACTTGAATTATTTCCGCCCACGGTACCAGCACTTACCTGGAGCGTTGAAGCAATATCTGCAAGCCTCGTAGATTTTCCGGTAATTGCCAATACGGGAATGTTGCTTACTATATCATCCACGCTTATCCTTTCGGTGCCGCCGCCCTTAGTCTGGGTATTCCATCTGAAAACAATTTTATACCAACCCGCTGAATATGATCCCGAAGGAATAATCGAGTTTGCCGCATATAAATTGTCATCAGTATAGGCGAAATCATAAAATGCCGCTAATTCGTTACCCGCTGTATCTTCTAAATGAACCGAAAGCTCTGGTTGAAATTTGAAGCTCTTGGCAACAGCCTGGTGATTGAAGGAAAGGTTATAATTGCCACCAGACAAATAAAAATATCCGCTGGCAAAATAGGTATTGGAAGTGGGCGTAAGGTCATTAGAATAAACGCTGTTACCATCAATCGAGCCCTTAGCGTCATCCAATGATGCTTTGCCGAAAGTATATCCATATATATTGTAATCTTTCACTTTGTCGCTAGAAGAGAAATCTTCATTCCAGGTTTGACTCATTCCCGCAACTGGTACTAATATAGAGGCCGCAAAAAGCATTTTTGTAACCATATCTGCAAGGGTAAATTTCGCTTTCATGTATCGGGAATTTGAATGAGATATGGCACAGTTCACACCAAAATGCTGAGATGTTGAAAGTCAATGAAATATTCAAAGCCACAGGAGCAAAATATTCCCAAAAGAGGATCATTTTCCGCAATATGGATAGCAAAAAGAACAAATAAACGATTGATAGTATTCAGGATTGCTATCTGGTTCGCCATCGGGTTCAATCAATCAAAATGACCTTAAGCGGTAGCCTTGGCCGGCATGTGGAAATGATTGACTCACTTTTTTATACTAACTTACCTACTGTGATAGCCCATTCCCTAATTGGGGCCAGGCCGAAATTGCAGCCACTATTGAGCCTAATTTTCATCAATATATGACCAAAGCCAACTCTCAAAGATTCCTCGCCCTCGATGTATTGCGCGGAATGACTATTTGTTTCATGATTATTGTAAATACACCCGGAAGTGGTGCAATGCCTTTTTCACCGTTGGAACATGCCAAATGGCATGGTTTCACTCCCACAGATCTTGTTTTTCCCACTTTCCTATTTGTAGTGGGTAATGCGATGAGTTTCTCGATGCCGAAATACAGGGCCCTCGGGAATAGTAATGTATTAGGAAAGATATTCAAGAGGACCTTTATTATTTTTCTGTTGGGATATTTAATGTACTGGTTCCCTTTTTTCCGTGAAGTGCGGGGTGGGGGTTATGAATTCTTCCCTATCAGGGATACCCGTATTCTGGGCGTGTTGCAACGTATTGCACTATGCTACTTCTTTGCATCTTTGATGATCCAATTCCTATCCCGGAAAACCGTTTGGATACTGAGCGTGATATTCCTTTTAGGATACTGGCTCCTGCTATATGTAGGGGGTGATTATTCCCTTACCGGCAACCTTGGACTGGCTATTGATAAATCTGTCATGGGCGACCCCCATCTCTATCATGGTGAAGGAATACCCTTTGATCCGGAAGGGCTGCTGAGCACGATACCCGCCATTGTGAACGTGGTGGCGGGATATTATGCCGGTCTCTTCATCCAGCAGAAAGGCAAATCATTTGAAACCGTCGCAAAACTCGTGATGGCCGGATTCGGGCTTCTTTGCATCGCTTATTTCTGGGACATCGTATTTCCTATCAACAAGAAATTATGGACAAGCACTTTTGTGTGCTATACCGTGGGGCTTGACCTTGTGATCCTGGGCATTCTCATTTTCATAATAGAAATCAAGTCATGGAATAAGTGGACTCATTTCTTTGAGGTATTTGGGAGGAATCCATTGTTCATATACTTATTATCCGAATTGTTGGTAATAATATTGTTCATGGTGAAAACAGATCCCAAGACAAATCTTTATCGCTGGCTGAACAGTAATGTGTATCAGAAAATTCTTCCGGGTGCTTTTGGTTCCCTGGCATTCGCCGTCAGCTATATGTTGCTCTGCTGGTTGATCGGATATTGGATGGATAAGAAGAAGATTTATGTAAGAGTTTAAGAAAAAACGATAGTAAGAAGCCAGGTGTTTGGATTTTTCAATTACTATTGATACTGCCGAAGCAAGTGTTTCAGGCGCTCAATAGGGTGGTACCATTTTCGAGTTTTACAATATAAGCTTCAGGCACAATATTATATCT
>CALFNL010000389.1 GCA_937902875.1 uncultured Bacteroidota bacterium
ATTGGGAGGTACACAAAGAGTCTCAGGCAGGTTGTTCAATTGGCCGTGCGAAATGGAAAGGTGCGCGGACTATTTGTATCCTTTATGGTATTCAGCCTTTTTGGTTCCATCATTCTGGTGGTATGGAATGGGGTAGGGCTGATGCAAAGGGGACAGCTATCATTTGGAGACCTGACCGCATTTGTTATTTACACAACTTTTGTGGGAGGAAGCATGGCGGGATTCGCGGACCTCTATAGCCAGTTGCAAAAAACATTGGGAGCAACTCAGCGTGTAAGGGAACTGCTGAAGGAAGAAAAGGAATCTGTGACAACTGAAGACGAGCCGGTGCAGGAAGCTTTCCGTCTGCTTGGAAGTGTTGAACTTCGCCATATCGCCTTCGCCTATCCCTCACGGAAAGAGATCAAAGTGCTGCGGGATGTTTCAATCTTAGCTAATCCCGGGGAACAAATCGCGCTGGTGGGGCCAAGCGGGGCTGGGAAATCGACACTTGCATCTCTGCTGCTTCGATTTTATGATCCGGATGAAGGTGAATTATTATATGATGGCAGAAATGCTTCGAATATTCCCCTTTCCCAACTGAGAAAGCAAATGGCGCTGGTTCCACAGGATGTATTGCTATTTGGAGGAACCATACGTGAGAATATCGCTTATGGTAAACCTTCAGCTTCTATGCAGGAGATTGAATCCGCTGCCAGGCAGGCAAACGCCCATGAATTCATCAGTGGCTTTCCGGAAGCCTATGAAACCGTGGTGGGTGAGAGGGGTATCAAACTCTCGGGGGGTCAACGCCAAAGGATCGCCATCGCCCGCGCCATTCTCAAAGATCCCGTTATCCTCATCCTTGACGAAGCCACCAGTTCTCTCGACGCCGCTTCCGAATCACTGGTGCAGGATGCGCTGGAAAACCTGATGAAGAACCGTACCTCATTCATCATCGCACACAGGCTTTCCACTATTCGCAAGGCCGACAAGATCATCGTGCTTGACAAGGGAACCGTGATAGAAACGGGAACCCATCAGCAATTACTCGCTCTCGACGAGGGTCTATACAGAAATCTCAACAGGCTTCAACTGGAATGGGGCGCCGAATAATTTGTTTCAAATCTGAGCCGTACTCGTTTATAATTTAGGCAGGGCCCAAGGCCTCCTGTAAGTTGGTAAGATCAAACCATTGGCCGCGCCATTATTTCCAAAATTGCGAGACTGTTCGTTCCAGACCAATCTTGACCCGGTCTTCAGTGCTATGTTTCCTGAATGCGCGTAGAGAGCAACCAGCCTGCCATTTTCGATGGTGCAATTGGGATCCTTGCGAGACTTGATACAATCGAGGAAATTCTTCATGTGCTCTTCGTGGTTATCATGGCCGGGCTGATGAGGCATTGCAGCAAGCTTGGGTTTGCCATCCTGCATTTCCGGAAAAAGATCCCAGCCATCACGGTCAATCACAAGGGTGGCATTATTACCAATAAATGCCAGGCCATAACTCCGGTTATAGGGCCCGTTCTCTGTACCCGCAACATGTTCCCAGCTAATCATAAAATCTTTCATCTGGTAATGCACACTCATGGTATCAAAGGTCTCGTGCGCATGATCGGCAAAAGAAAAATTACCACCGGAGGCACTGACCGCAAGCGGGGGCGTGGTGATGTCCTTAGCCCAGAGAGCCATATCGAGCAGGTGAACGCCCCAATCTGTGATCAGGCCGCCTCCATAATCCCAGAACATGCGCCATGATCCATGAAATCTGGTCTTGTTGAAACTCCTTTGAGGCGCCGGTCCCAGCCACATATCAAAATCCACACCGGCAGGAACGGGTTCATCGGGAGCCTTCGTTTGACCGATGCCATAGCCGAAATTGCCCCATACCAGCACTTTTCGTAGATCACCGATATTTCCTGCTTTTATGAAATCCATGGCCTGTTTCCAATGGTCGCCTGAGCGTTGCTGTTGGCCCACCTGCACCACACGCCGGTTTTTTCTGACCGCATTCACCATCAGGTCGCATTCACCGATACTATTGGCAAGTGGTTTTTCTACATAAATATCCTTACCCGCTTCACAGGCATGGATCGTTTGGAGACAATGCCAATGATCTGGCGTGCCTATTATTACTGCGTCGATATCCTTATTCTCCAGTAATTTTCTATAGTCTTTATATCCCACAGGAGCCTTCCCCTGCTTCTTAGCCACATCCGCAATGCGTTGGCTGAGAATGGCATCATCCACGTCGCAGATTGCCGCGCATTCAACTCCGGGCTGTTTGATGGCATTTTCAAGGTCTCCAAATCCCATATTCCGGGCACCGATCAGTCCCACCACGATCTTGTCTGAGGCAGCCATTTTTCCGGATGCCAATAGGGTATTGGGCAAAACTCCTGCGAGGCTGCTTGCCAAAATAGCCTTGGAACTATGGGAAATGAATCTGCGACGGGAAGTCTTCATATGATCTAATCATTTAAGGTTTGAATGAATCGGAAAACCGTGATCATGAAATTAATGAAAATCTCCCTGCTTTCCGGCAATGACTCACACGCTTTCCCAAAAAAATTCGTTTGAGATAGAAACCAAATGGCCGGATTATTACCGGTTCTTTGTTTGGTTTGTCTGATTGAATTTGATAATTTGTTTAAGCAACTGAAAATTGCCATCCATTCTGTTATGAAAGCTTACCGGCTCCTGCTATTCGTGCTGCTGATCACCTCCTCCGGGGTGTCGGCACAAAATTATTCCGCAGAACATTTTGGCAGGCAGGTCTTCACGCTCACCCGTTTCCTGGAATTGAATCATTACAGTCCGCGCATTGTTGATGATAAATTATCTTCTGAAGTATTTTACGAAGTGCTAAACAGGCTCGATCCAGACAAGATGCTTTTTCTGAAAGAGGATATAAGTTCATTGAGTTTATACCGTGATCAACTCGATGAAGACATGAACGGCAAGCCCACAAAATTCTCAACAATATTGATAGGCATTTACAGGAACCGGGTCGCTAAGGCCGACAGTCTTGTGCAGTCCATCATGCGAAAGCCATTTGATTTCAATATTGATGAATCCATTTTGCTCTCGAGAGACAGCCTGGATTATGCCGCCGATGAAAAGCAATTAGCTTCCAACTGGACCAAATGGCTAAAGTACAGAACCCTTGTAACCTTATTCGGACTCCGCGATCAGGCCGCTTCGAAGGCAGGAGGAAAAACCTCTGCTGATTTGGAATCCGAAGCCAGGAAAAGAGTGCTGCTTAAAGAAACCACGGCCCTGCGCCGCATCAGCCAGAATGAGGATGGCTTTGAAAATTATGTAGGCACTGTGTATTGCAATGCCATCGCCACCCGTTTTGATCCACATTCAGAGTACATGCCTTTGAAGGCGAAGCAGGAATTCGAGGAGGAATTGAACGGAGTAGAATTATCGGTGGGCATACGCCTCGATGAAAATGAAAAAGGAGAGATCGTGATAAGTCAGTTGGTGCCCGGCGGTCCCGCGTGGAAAGGAGGGGAATTGCATAGGGGAGATGTGCTCCTCCAAATAGCCCTGGAAGGCAAGGCGGCCATTGACCTATCGGGCATGGATATAGATGACGCCAACAAGGTGCTGGAAGGTACCAACGATACGCGCATGAACCTCACCGTTAGGCAGGTGAATGGGGTCACTAAGACCGTCCGGCTCATGAAAGAGGAAGTGAAGGACGATGAAAATTTCGTGAAGAGTTTTGTATTGAAAGGCGATAGAAAGATCGGCTATATTTCCCTGCCCGGATTTTATTCCAGGGAAGAATCGGAACTCGGTTCCAGCTGCGCGAATGACGTGGCTAAAGAAGTGGTTAAATTGAAAAGGGAAAATGTTGAAGGCCTGATCCTGGACCTCCGATTCAATGGAGGTGGATCTCTGAAAGAAGCATTGGATATGGCGGGGATTTTTATCAATGAGGGCCCGCTGGTGATGGTAAGGGACCGCACGGGAAAGAGGGCTGTTATCAAGGACATGAACCGGGGCAGCATTTATGACGGCCCATTGATATTGATGGTAAACAGCATGAGCGCCTCGGCTTCCGAACTGCTGGCATCAGTGTTACAAGACTATCAGAGGGCGCTGGTGGTGGGGAGCACAACTTACGGTAAGGGAACAGCGCAGGTGATCTTACCAGTGGACACTTCATCGAGCCCTTCCGCCGCCAATCAGAAAGAACCGGAATTCGGATTCATTAAAGTAACGGTGCGAAAATTCTACCGCGTGAATGGTGGCACGGTTCAGTTTTCGGGTGTCAAACCCGATATCCCCCTGCCGGATATATATGATGTTTTCAAAGTGAGGGAATCAGACAACAGGACCGCCTTATTGCCCGATACCACCGAAAAAATACATTATCCCATTCTCGCGCCATTGCCCACGGCCATTTTAAACGAGCAGGCACAAAAAAGGGTGAATGAGAGCGGAGATTTCAAGAGACTAGTGCAGCTCAGGGATTGGCTGCGGAAAGATCTGAGCAGCAGGAGATTCAGTCTCCGTATGGATGGATTCGAAAAACAGTACCAGGAACGCAGCAGTCATTATGCCCAGACGGATATCAGGCTTACCGCAGCGGGAAAGGACTATGCCACCAATAATAATGGGTTCGACAAAGAGCGTTTGCAGGCCAGCGCGGAAAGAACGGCCGTGAATGTGGTATGGCTGAAAAATTTGAATGAAGATGTTTATCTTGATGAAGCATTCCATGTTCTCTCCGACATGCTGAATGTAAAAGCACGTTAATTGATCTAAACCTTGTCAGAATGAAAAAAATACCCTTGCCGTCCATTCGCATTTTCCTTCTATTTTTTATCAGTTGCACCTTCTTAAACCTGCCGGCTTCAAAGGCACAGGATTTCAAGAATCCGGGCGAATACATGACCTATATCAGCAAGGCCGAAAACGACGTGGCGCAAAAATATCTCAGCTATGTGAGTTCCGTGGCTCACGACAAGAGTGTAAGAAAGTCTGAGTCCCGCAGAACGAAGCTTCTGGACGCATGCTGGGATACCCGGAATAAGGTGAGCGCGATGCCGGTTTTTGAAGGAGACAAGACACTGAAAGAGGCTTCCGTGAAATATCTTGAAATATTATACCGGGTGCTTAACGAAG
>CALFNL010000390.1 GCA_937902875.1 uncultured Bacteroidota bacterium
TAGGGATGAGCATGCGCCTGACAATTCTTTGTTGAATTTCAAGGTTGCTTTTTTCGTTAGTGGTGCTGAAAGCAATGTGGTGCACTGTTCCACTACCGGCCAGGCCTTTGAGGCTTCCAGGCGAGCATAAAACGTCCACGTAATTTCCCGGACTATCGGTGGCGGCAAAACGAAAACGATTCCCTTTTTCAGCAAGAAGCCTGTGATCTAATTGTTCTGTGAGCACCCCGGCCGTACGCTCATATCCTTCTTCCCAAATTTCAACATTGTAAAAACCTCTAATGGAGTTTTCAATTGGAATATGCCCATAAGTGAAACCGGCCCTGCTATCCTTGTCATTGAATACCAGTTCAAGCCCCAATCCATCCGGATCCTCAAAATAAATCACCGATTCAGTTTCAAATCTCTCCAGCGGAGCCTTGTACTGCACTTTAAATTTGCTGAATCTCTCCAACCAATAGTTCATTGAATTTGCCGGTAAGGAAAATGTGGTTGTATTCAACATTCCTTTTCCATGTCTTCCCTCTCTTAATCCCTGGTATGGGAAAAATGTAAGGAGGCTGCCAGGATTCCCTGTTTCATCTCCATAATAGAAATGATAGACTTCGGGTGCATCGAAATTTATGGTCTTTTTTACCAATCTCATCCCCAGGATGCCACAATAAAAATCAAGGTTTTGCTGAGCTCCGGAAGCGAGCGCCGTAACATGATGGATGCCTGTTATGAGTTGGTGCATGGTTCAGCTATTTGAGGCTCTTCATCCACTTACTTTCTTCTTCCAGACATCCTGGTAGTTTTCCGGATGCCTTTTGAATTGTGCATTAACATAGGGGCAGAGGGGTATCACCATCAGGTGATGGCTGCGGGCATAGGTAATCATTGTTTCCAGCATTTTAGTGGCCACGCCTTTTCCTTCTGCCTTTTCCAAAACTTCGGTATGGAATACTGTCAGGTCAGTTCCGGAAATGGCAATTTGCATCTCACCCAGTCTTTCATTTCCCTCTTTGGCATAAAAAGCGCCGCGCCCTTTTTCATCAAGCTTGAGTTCTACTTCAACCATAAATAATAATTATTGGCATTTGTAATCAGAATCCGCTGCAAGCATAGCATGCATTCAATCCAGACAAATGGAACAAATTCCTGAAAAAATAATTCTGGGTTCCTGTTCAGCCCAGGTAAGACCGAATCATCCAGGCCCATTTTTCGTGTTCTTTCATTAGGCCTGTCAGGAAGTCTGAACTGCCTATGTCTTTGTATTTATCTTCTACAACAGGAATATTCTTACGGATCTCCCGGATAATTGTTTCATGGTCATAGAGCAGGCTCTGCAGTTGCTTGCGCTGGTCATTGGTATAATTGCCTTCGTTCAGGTTCGTAAGTTTCAGGAAATCCTTCATGCGTCCTTCCGCATAGTGGCCAATCTTGCGGATTCTTTCAGCCACTTCATCAATCTCCTCTCCAATAGCTCCATATTGGGTTTCATAAAACTTGTGCATCTCCATAAAATTGCTGCCTTCTATATTCCAATGATAGTTTCGGAGCTTCACGTATAAGACGTGTTCATCTGCGAGCAATTTGTTTAAAATCGTGGCCACGGCCAGGCTGTTTTTCTCGTTGATCCCAATATTTGCTTTCATAATTAAAAATTGATTTTAGAAAATATTATGAAAATCTTCAACTGATTTTTTCCTGAATTACCTGTTGCTTGATTACAAAGATAGTAATTGCAATCTTTCTGAGTGTTTGAAAGAGAACTCCAAGCGCCCTGGCGATCTTCCAAGAGTCTCTGAACACCGATAAGCCTCGCATATTCTTAGGCGAAAGTCTCTCTTTTGCCTCTTTGAGCGCCATCGATGGCAAACCAAATCTTCATGCTTCGAATTTCCTGCAACATATTGCCGAATTCAAGGTCAATTAATGAGGAAAGAGGGCCTGTATCATAACCAGACAATTGCTGTATCGAAATGGAACTCATGCCTGTTTTTTAAGGGGATAAGTAGTTGAAGATCAATTGATACCAGGCCCTACAAGATTGGTGGCGTCATGGATGATTTCCCCACAAATTCGCACCTGCAATTTGATTTTCTGCTAACCCTCAAAGGTGTTGAAACAATGCGGTGATATTGGCCGCGCTCGCGCCCAGCACTTTCCTGACGCCTATTAATGTCATTTTTCATTGCGGCACCGCTTGCATGGTATTTTATGCATTCCTGGTTGCAGGGCTTCGCATACAGGAGCAATATCAGTCTTTGGGTTTTTTTGGTTGCGGCACTGCAGCATTGATAATTGCTTTATTTACGGTGAGCATCCAGGCCATTAGAGTGGCCGTTGCCAACCCGGTTGATGCATTAAGAAGCGAATAGTATCGCGGATTGCGCGGAGAAAGACATAACACGGATTGCGCGGAGAAATACATAACGCGGATTGCGCGGAGAAATACATAACGCGG
>CALFNL010000391.1 GCA_937902875.1 uncultured Bacteroidota bacterium
TATTGACCCCGCCGTGCGGTCCCTGAAAGAAGGAGCTGCGGATTTTGTGGTAAAGCCCTGGCATAATGAGCGGCTGATTACCACCATCAGGGATTCGCTGAAGCAACAAGACAATAAGAAGGTATTGGGATATAGCGCTGCTGCAGATTCTATTATTGGCACCGAATTGCTGGGCAAATCGGAAGCCATGCAGGATATTTTTTACAAGGTTGAAAAAATAGCTCCCACTGATGCGAATATCCTGATCCTGGGTGAGAATGGCACCGGGAAGGATTTGATCGCCAAAGCCATTCACCAACAGTCGCTGCGAGCCGAAAAGCCATTTATAAAAGTGGATGTGGGTGCGCTCACCGAGACCTTATTCGAAAGTGAATTATTCGGACACAAGAAAGGCGCCTTCACCGATGCGAGGGAAGACCGTGTGGGCAGATTTGAGTCTGCCAATGGAGGCACACTTTTTATGGATGAGATTGGAAACATACACCTGCATCAGCAGGCCAAATTGCTTTCCGTGTTGCAGAACCGGCAGGTTATCCGGCTGGGCAGCAACCAGCCACTTCCTGTGGATATTCGACTGATATGCGCCACGAATGTGAATATGAATGAACTGGCAAATGAGAGCCGTTTCCGCAAAGACCTGATCTATCGCATCAATACCGTGGAAATAACGGTTCCACCGCTAAGGAAAAGGGGGGATGATATTATACTCCTGGCAAAACATTTTGCACGCATTTATGCAAACAAATATCTCAAGCCTTCGCTGGAATTAGATGAGTCAGCAATTGAAAAACTGAAATCTTATCATTTCCCAGGTAATGTAAGAGAGCTTCAGTATACCATTGAGAGAGCGGTGATAATGAGTGATAATGATTGCCTGTCTGGCAGGGACCTCATATTTTCACCCATTGAATCTTCGCCACCGCTTGCAGATGAGCCGCAGGAAATGACGCTGAGCACTATTGAAAAGAATACCATCCTCCGCGTAATTGAAAAAAATAATGGTAATATTACCAAGGCCGCCAGGGAACTGGGTCTCACACGTACCGCGCTGTACCGGCGGTTGAGCAAATATGATATTTAAGTTCAAACAATACCATTCACGCCTCTTGCTGCGGGTGCTATTACTTTTCATAACCCTATGCTGTGCCTCATTTTTCCTGATCAGGGGCAGGGGTTGGTATGTTTACCTCGCAGTTACCATTCCTATAGTCATTTTTCAGATGATTGACTTCTTCCGCTTTCATAAAAAGGCGCAGGATGAAGTGGCCCAGTTCGTGGAGTCTGTTCATTACCGTGATTTTAGCAGATATTTTGACGTGAAGAGAGCCCCACTGGAATTGCAGCCACTCCGCGAGGGATTCAATGAGATAAACACCACTTTCAAAGTGATCAGTAAGGAAAGGGAAACGCAATACCAATACCTGCAAAAGATACTTGAACTTGTTGATACCGGAATCCTTTCTTTTGAAAACGGGAGCGGGGAAGTGGTTTGGATGAACGAGTCGCTGAGAAAAATGCTGGGCATTCCATATCTCAAAACCATACATTCTTTAGAGCGAAGAGACGGCCCATTATATCGGGCAATTTTTGCGCTCAGGCCCGGGGAGCACAAAGTGGTCACCCTTACCAAGGATAGTAGTACTCTCAAAGTGCAGCTATCAGCCACGGCCTTTCAGACCGATGCCGTAATATACAAGCTGATCGCATTTCAAAATGTGGATGAGGCCCTCGATGAAACCGAAGCAAAAGCATGGCAGAAACTGCTCAGTGTGATGACGCATGAAATCATGAATTCGGTAGCTCCGATTTCATCCCTGGCGGACACCCTGAAAAACCGTTTGCAACATTCTTCCAAGCACCTGAATGATCATGCCGGCACGGTAGAAGACCTGGAACTGGGCATTGATACCATCAAAAGGAGGAGTGAAGGATTGTTGAAATTTGCAGAGACCTACAGGAATCTCAATAAGATCACAACCCTCAGCGTAAACAAAGTTTATGTAAGAGACCTTTTCGAAAATCTGCACCAGTTGATGCAGCCCACGCTGGAGCAAAAGAATATTGAACTGGAAATAATACTAAAGGATCCGGATCTTTCCCTCCTTGTTGATCCCAACCTTGTGGAGCAGGTGCTCATCAATTTATTGGTAAATGCAATTGAAGCGTTGAGGGAAAAGCAGGAACCCCGGATACTGTTATCTGCCTATCAAAGCTTCGGCATGAATAATAAAGTGATCATCAAAGTGGCCGATAATGGCATGGGAATACCCGTCGAAGTGATGGAAAAAATATTCATTCCCTTTTTCAGCACCAAGAAGAGTGGCAGCGGCATTGGCCTGAGTTTGTGCAAGCAGATCATGATGCTGCACAAGGGCAATATCCAGGTTCAGAGTAAGGAAAACGAAGGAACCGCCATCTTTTTGCAATTCTAAATAAAAAAAAGCTTCTCATTAAGGTCTTATTTTAAAAGGCCATTTATTGCCATCCAGTTCAGGCAGGTCCTGAACCAGTCTTCTTTTGACAAAGGATTCTTCAGCCCGAACCCATGCCCGCCATTTTGATAGATATGCATTTCAGCCGGGATATTATTTTTCAGAAGCGCCTCGTAAAATACGATGCTGTTTTCCGGATTCACGCCCTTGTCGTCAGAGGCATGAACAAGGAATGTGGGCGGCGTTTGCGCGTTTATCATCAATTCATTTGAAAATTCCTTCAGTTTTTCCGAACTCGCATTTTTCCCCAGCAAATTCTCAAATGATCCGCGATGGGAAATGACTGTGTCGGCGCTGATTACGGGATAGATCAGCAGGAGAAAATCGGGTCTCAGACTGATATTGTGGGCATTGGGGATATATGACTTACTGAAATGGGTGGCTGCCGTGGAAGCGAGGTGTCCTCCGGCCGAAAATCCCATGATACCGATTCTGGACGGATCGATAAACCAGGCTTCGGCGTTTTTCCTCACCGTCAATATTGCCTGCTGCGCGTCCTGCAAAGGAGCAATGCCAGGGTCGGAGGAAGTTTCAGTATCAGGCAACCTGTATTTAAGAACGAAGGCGGCTACTCCCGCTTCATTGAATTTTTTCGCAACATCGTATCCTTCGTGCTGAGCCGCCACGATGGAATATCCGCCACCGGGGCAAATGATCACGGCCGTGCCATTCGCTTTATTTTTTTCGGGGAGGTAAATAGTCAGCGTGGGGTTTCTGACCTTGCTTATTATAAAGATCCCCTCCCTCATTTCGGAACTCTCCTGGTCTGGCCCGGGGATTTCATTCGGGATCTTTTTTTGTGGATACAGCGGAATTTCAAGTGGCTTATTTTGTGCATGAACTATGCCCGCCCAATATAGAAGGGCGTAAAGGAGCAAGCTGAATTTCTTCATTAAGCAATATTATTTAGATTGAAAGTTAATGGATATGTGGCAAGAATAATGCAGGCTCAAAAATGGACCGGATCCGAAATAGCTGGGCAGAGGCAGACGAAAAAAAAGCCCTCCTGTAGAAACAGGACGGCCTCAACGATTGCTTGCCCTATATAACCTACTGGTTATCTAAGATCTTTATGAGAATGAATCATATTAATAATAAACGTTATTTTATTATATTCGAAAATATATGTGCAAATAAACGAAATTTTAATTGAATAAATCACATATATAATAAATTTATATAAATTTTATTTTTCGTGATTTAAGAGATTTTGATTTGCAATTGCCTGATTTAAAAATGGCTGCAAAAATAAGTTTATTCAATTTAGATAAGGGCACTCTCTGGTTAAGGATTTCTTATTCTTTTCGAAAGGGATATTCCAGTAGAGCCTTTTCAAGGCAATCCATCGCAACATTGAGTGAGGCTGTATTGAGAACATAGGCGATACGGACTTCCTGCCTGCCCAATCCCGGCGTACCATAGAACCCGCTTCCGGGAGCGAGCATCACGGTCTGATTATTATATGAAAAGGATTCCAGCAACCATTGACAAAAATGATCGCAGTCTTCAATCGGTAATTTTGCCATCGCGTAAAAAGCGCCGCCAGGGTTGGGACAAATAACTCCGGGCATGCCGTTAAGTCGGTTTACCAGTAGGTCTCTTCTGGACGTATATTCCATTTTTGTGGCGTCAAAATAATCGGCAGGCAGGTCCAATGCCGCTTCACCTGCAATTTGTCCGAATGAGGGTGGGCTCAGCCTGGCTTGCGCAAATTTCATGGCCGTATCAACCAGGTTTCTATTCCTGCTTATGAAGGCGCCAATCCTGGCCCCGCATGCGCTGTACCTCTTTGAGATCGTGTCCATCAGCACCACATTGCTATCTACATCCCTGAGTTGCATGGCGCTGAAATGTTTCCCGCTATAGCTGAACTCACGGTATGCCTCATCCGCGAATATGTATAGATTGTGTTTGAGAGCAATTTCTTTCAGGGTCTCCAATTCTTCCCTGCTATACAGATATCCAGTTGGATTATTAGGATTACAGATCATGACAGCTTTAGTGCGGGCACTTATCTTTGCTTCTATATCACGCATCCTGGGCAATGCGAATCCTGAATCGATATAGGAAGTCACCGGAACCACTGTAATATCCGCGGCTACGGCGAACCCATTATAGTTGGCATAGAAAGGTTCCGGAATGATCACTTCATCACCCGCGTCTAAACAACTCATGAACCCAAACAAAATGGCTTCCGATCCGCCTGTGGTGATGATGATATCCGTATGCGCAATTTCAATGCCCACGCTTGCATAATATTCCACGAGCTTACGGCGATAGCTTTCATTTCCCGCGCTATGACTGTATTCCAATACCTTAAAATCAGAATGCCGCACCGCATCCAGCATTAGCCTTGGTGTTTCAATATCAGGCTGACCAATATTGAGATGGAATACTCTTGTGCCCTTGCGCCTGGCGGCTTCTGCAAATGGAACTAATTTTCGTATTGGCGATGATGGCATGATCTGCCCACGATGACTGATTGATAACATCCCGCAAAGATAAGCGAGTAATATAATTAGCTCAGAATATCATGAGTTCATAACAGGCAGTTATACAGTGAGCATTTGTTTTTCAATACGCTTTCATTGCGGATGGCCTTAGCCCATTCATATAAAATAGCTGGCATCGTACAAGAAGGCTGCCAAGGGCTTCAGGATTCCCATGAAATTGGTTTTATCTTCAGCATTCAAATACCTATCGATTAGGATGGATGAAATTATTCTCGAAGGCCCTGCGCGCAAACCACAGATCAGAGCTTCCCGGATTGCCGTGAGTGTTTTCTTTTTCAGTGCGGGGTTATGTTTTGCAAGCTGGGCTTCGCGAATACCAAATATTCAGCAAAAACTGAAATTGAATGAAGCGGGTCTTGGCTCCGTATTGTTCGCGCTTCCCATAGGTTTGATGAGCAGCCTGCCCTTAGCGGGATATCTTGTAGCCCGCACCGGCAGCCGAAGAGTCTCCCTGATGGCAGCGCTCTCTTATGCGTTGATGCTGCCGCTAATCGGACTGGTAAATTCTACCTGGCAATTGGTATTGGTTCTCTATTTGTTTGGTGCGGCAGGCAATCTGCTCAATATCTCCATCAATACCCAGGGCGTGAGTATCGAAGATCTGTATAAGAGATCCATCATGGCCTCATTCCACGGGGTATGGAGCCTGGCCGGATTCACAGGGGCCGCTATTGGCACCGTAATGGTATCGCAGTCTGTTTCACCGTTCACACATTTCTGCATAGTGTCTGCTTTGGTCATAATCGGCATAACAATTGTTTACCGCTATCTGCTTAGCAGCGACATCAGCGGGGGAGGCTCCGGGCCTATTTTCGCCAGGCCCGATAAAGTGATCTTGAAACTGGGGCTGATAGCCATGTGTTGCATGATTTGCGAAGGCACCATGTTCGATTGGAGCGGCGTATATTTCAGAAAGGAAGTGCATGCTCCGCGGGAATTGACCACAATTGGCTATGTGGCATTCCTGAGTACCATGGCAGGAGGCAGATTCGCCGGCGACTGGCTCAGCACCCATTTTGGCAAAAAGAAGATGATCCAAATGAGCGGACTCATCATTGCGGCGGGATTAATGATCGCCGTATTGTTTCCCTACCTGCTTTCATCCACTCTGGGATTACTGTTGGTGGGAATGGGCGTTTCTTCGGTTGTGCCTTTGGTTTATGGCGCCGCCGGCAGATCCAGGACCATGTCGGCGGGTATGGCCCTGGCGGCCGTTTCAACAATCGGTTATATTGGTTTCCTGCTGGGGCCTCCGCTTATCGGATTCATCGCGCAAGCCGCGAGCCTGCGATGGTCCTTTTCGGTGATCGCGGTACTAGGCCTCTTTACCAGCATTCTGGCGCTGAACGCCGAACTGGATGAATGATTACTAAAGCAATTCTATTACCAATTAAGCCAGTAGGTCATTTTCAGAACCACGGCCCGGTTCCTAACTGAGAACGGGGCGGGATAATAATTATCTGTATATACAAAGAACAGATCCGAGGCGGGCCTGTATCGCCATTGCAGACGGGTGTTGACGTTCACATTTTTCTGCTGGTTGTTATATTGCACGAATGTGGTAAAGTATAGGTTATTGGTGAACGTTATATCCACCCTGGGGCCTACCAGCCAAAATCCATTGTTGCCCCATGGCTGGGGCAAGCGAATATTATTGTAGCTGGTATTGATCTGGATACTCACGAAGGGTTGAAAGCGGTATCCGAGAGAATTGTTAATGGCAAACCTTGTACCTTCTGCATAATAACCGCCATAACTCACGGAGAGGGCGTAGGTGAATAATACCTGGGGCTTGGAGGTGAAACCGAGCGTGGCGGTGTTGAACCGGTGTTGGCTTTCTCTGGCCAGGGTATCCTTTCCTGAATTGGTTGGGTCAAAGGGTTTCAACAACTTAACATAGTCATGGGTAACAGTAGCGCCAAACAGTGACTGATCGCGGAATGCCACATTATAAGCGAGGATGGTCTGATTGTCTGTGGCATTCCAGGATTGGTCAAAAAAATAAACTCCGGCGAGAGTGGGACCATGGCTCAACACCGGCCCCCGAAGTGGAAAGAATAATCTGCTGATGGAAGGGTTGGTCCTGATATATCCCTGCCTGGGAACATATCCTGCCTCAGCGGTAAAATTTCTGCCAACGAATTCGTTCTGCCATAAGATCGTCCATTTGCGGCTGGCATATTGAAGATGACCCGCTGCGGAAAAATCATTTCCACTGATCCCGGGGCTGAATGATTTCAGCAGCAGCGCCTTGCCGGTCCAGAGATTGTTGGAAGATGCCAGATTGTATTCAATGCCGAAATTCCTGTTGAATTTTGAATATTGTGGTTTGCTGCTATCCTGCCCCGGTTGGTAATGAAATGATTGTTTGTTCACGAAAAGGAATCCAATATTTGATCTCGCAAATATGCGGCGCTGCAATGCCAGTACCGTAAAATTTTGTGAAGGAAGGCCTACGCTGTCAACTTTACCCGTTTGCATATCCATCAATCCCATGCGCCAATTCCTGTCGAGTTTGCCACTGAGCCTGGCGCCAAACAGGATCGGGGCGTTCAGCCCAATTCTGCGGGAGAAGAAGGGTCTGATGCCTGCATAGCCAAAATTGGTAAACTGGTCGCCGTTTTCCAGGAAGAACTGCCTTTTTTCCGGGAAGAACAATTCATACCTGTCGAGGTTGGTCACCTGCTGGTCAACTTCCACTTGTGAAAAATCAGGATTGACGGTGAGATCCAGGTTCAGCGCCGAACTTAGGGCAATCTTTGCGTCTCCGCCAAATTCCGCATGGTATTTAGCCTTGTCATTGGTGGAATAGTTCTTTGTCATTCGGCCAAGGCCATAGGGAATCAGGGAAATATTTGAACCTGCGGCCGGGGGAGCTTCATCCCACACTAATGTTCCTGAATAGGCGAGGGATGCAGTGGGGAATTGTCTTGGCACCGGGGCCCAACTCGATTTTTCCGCCATTTTAATGTCCAGGCGGCTGAAGTTAACACCCCATTCTTTTATCCCCTTCTTGTATCGCAGGGTCTTGAATGGAAATGCGGCTTCCCAAATCCATTTGTCAGGATAATTTTTGACTGCCGACTGCCATTTGTTTTCCCAATTCAGGTCCACCTTACCTCCTTCATACATCGTGCCGTCCCATTGGGCGCCTGCTGCATTGGCGCCAAATGAAAATCCATTGGTCTGGTCATCGAATGTATCCATGAACAGAAGAAAATTATCATTTTTTCCAAAAACAAAATCCTTTCGTAGTGATTCTACCATATAAGGCCCGGGCGCAGGCAGATAGCAGATGGCGAGTATATACAGGTTCTTATCGTCATATGTCATTTTCACATCCGTGTGTACCAGAGCGTGACTGCTGTCCATGGGCAGGACCATGAAGAAATTGGAAGCCAGCCCGGCTTCCTGCCAGGCCTGTTCATCAGGAACTCCGTCAATCTTGATTTGCGAATTTGCTTTGTGAATATGTAACTGGTAAGACGCGTTGATCTTCTGGCAGAATACGGAAAGGCTCATCATATAGCCTGTCAATAACAAGATGATTCGTTGCACTGTGAGTATAGTTAGTCCTGGTAAAACAACAAAAATAAGGAGGCAGCCATTATGCTATCGGATATTTTTTTTGATCATGTATGGCCGGTATCCCCATCCAATATTCGTCTGGATTTTCATGCAGGCATCGCCGATCCCTAAATCAGCGCATGACCGGCAATTCAATATGAGTAGGGTATTTGGATGAAAAATAAATCCTGTTTTCCGCCTTCACAAAGTCAGAATCCCTGGCTTCGTAAATATTCGGCACAAATTTCTGGGGATTGCGGTCTATCACGGGAAACCAGGTGCTTTGGATCTGGATCATAAGGTGATGACCCTTCTTAAATACATGATTGATCTGGTGAAGGTCAATCACAAATTCCTCCGGTCTGCCTGGGATCAGTGGTTCCGGCTTCTTAAAACTCTTCCTGAACCGGCCCCGGAATGCCTCCATTGCTACCGGTAATTGATAACCGCTCATGAGCCGGTTCTTTTGATCAAAATCGGGGTACACATCTATGAGTTTCACTATCCAGTCTGCATCGGTGCCGCTTGTACTGGCAAAAATATGTGCCATGATGCTTCCGGTAACTGTCAGGTCTTCTGTTAATGAATCTCTGGTAAAGCTCACCACATCCGGTCTCGAATACACGAAGCGCTGGTCTTCCACCTGCCAGGTTCTCCAGCGGCTCCCGGGTCCATAAGTGGCTTCAATGGGCTGGGTTCTATAGGGCACGGGGCTGGCGGGATCGCTGGTATAGCTCACGAATCCGCTGCTGACCATTGGTTTCGAAAAAGAACATTCATGGCCGGGTGCCGCATATAAATTTTGGATGGTTGCCTCTTTTGGGGGCCAGGTTTTATATGTTTTCCATTGGTTACTGCCGGTTTGAAAGCAATTGGCTTCCGCAAAATGGCCGTCTCCAATCCCCTTCAGCCAATAGTCAAACCATTTTTTCTGTAATGCCTGGAACCTTGCCGCCGTATTGTTTTCAAATTCTATTTTTTCCAGGTTGTCTGCGCTGGCCCTGCTCCATTGCCCATGAAACCAGGGTCCCAGACAGATATAGTTCCGGTTGAAGCTGTCCTTTGCCTCCATATGACCATACATGAGTTGTGGACCGTTGATATCTTCCTGGTCGAAATATCCTCCCACATGGAGCATGGGAACCTGGGGTGAATGAACATAATTCAGGGGAGAGTTCTTTTGCCAGAAACTGTCGTAATTGGGGTGCTGCACCAGATTATTCCAGGTGGCAACCCTATTGTGAAAATATTTCTCATTCACATTTTTCAATGATCCCAGTTTCTTGTACCAGTCGTAGAGATCGAATTGAGGAAAGGGGAAGTCGCTGTCTGTAGTCTTATCGTATTCCACTTCATAAGTATATTCCATGGCATAGCTTAACCTGAATGCGCCGTTATGGTGAAAATCATCACCCAAAAATAAATCTCCCATACAGGCTTGTTCAGACGAAGCTTTCAGAGCCGGGTGAGGATCAACGGACCCAACCAGCGTGAGCCATCCGGGATAGGAAATTCCCAGCAAACCAACTTTACCGTTATTGGCGGGTACATTTTTTACCAACCAGTCTATAGCGTCATAGGTATCCGTACTTTCAGCTATAGCGCCTGGCTGAGTGGCGTGTACCAGGGGCTGGTGAATCTGCATATTTCCTTCGCTCTTATATTTTCCCCTGATATCCT
>CALFNL010000392.1 GCA_937902875.1 uncultured Bacteroidota bacterium
GGCCGGCAATTCGAAATGGCACAGAAATAACAAGAGAACCTTGTCACTAATCCGTCACTAATTCCTTTCAAATCCGCGCCAGATGCGGCTAAGTATATTTTGTATTGGGAAGCAGGTCAACGCCTGCAAACTCATTGTATTGCTGCGTGCAGACACACACCAAGGGGGAGGTCTTTTGTATAAGGATCAATTTGAAGCAATTCCAGGGAATCACAATAGCTTGCGATTTCAAATTTGAAATGATTCTCCAGCCGGGTTTTAACAATAGTTGCGGGATTTTTGCATTACTCAGTTTCGTTGCACGCCTGAATAAATCCAACAATTGATTCCTGTAAAAGCAAAATCTATTCTCATTTTGGTGTCATCCTCACAATGGGCACAATCATCTCTTCCAGGCTCACTCCGCCATGTTGAAAAGTATTCTTGTAATAATTGGAATAGTAATTATAATTATTGGGATAGCAGAGATAACCATCCTCACGCGCGAAAATGAATGAGGAATTCACAGTAGGCACCGGCAGTCCGGCTTCCTTGGGATCCCGGAAGGCCAATACGTCTTTGGGCTCGTAATTCAGGTTTCGCCCATGTTTATAGCGAAGATTAGTAGTGGTTTGTTTATCCCCGATCACCTTGTATGGAGTCTTTACCCGCACACTTCCGTGGTCGGTTGCCACAATGAGCGTGAGCGGCTTGTCTGAAATCTTTTTAAGTGCCTGGTGCAGGGGAGAATGTTCAAACCAACTGGCGGTGATGCTTCGGTAACTGGTTTCGTCGCTGGCCAGTTCTTTGAGCACTTCCATTTCGGTACGTGCGTGGCTGAGCATGTCAACGAAATTATAAACGATAATGTTGAGGTCGTTTTGCATGAGGTTGTGCACATTGTCCAGTAATTTTTGCCCGTCCTGGTGATTCAGCACTTTCGTATAGGAGAATTTAATGTCTCCCTTATTCAGTCTTTTTAATTGG
This sequence comes from uncultured Bacteroidota bacterium, assembly GCA_937902875.1. Taxonomy (GTDB): domain Bacteria; phylum Bacteroidota; class Bacteroidia; order Chitinophagales; family Chitinophagaceae; genus PSRI01. The sequence goes on from CALFNL010000392.1 coordinate 967, forward strand.
GCTCTCACTAATTCTTCTTCATGGAGGTTTTTTCCTCCCTCTTCTTCATCATTCTTCCATAACTGAGGAAATTGTTTTTCTATTTCCAGTGGCATCAGTCCGGCAAAAATCGCGTTCCGGCTATATTGCGTAGCCGTTGGCAGAATGGCGTAAAATGTCTCTTCTTCCTGTATGCGAAAACTTTCCGCAAAAATGGGCTGGATGCTTTTCCATTGGTCCCAACGCAGATTGTCTATCAGCACCATGAACAGCGGTTTGCCTTTTTCCAGGTGAGGCAGAACCTTGTAACGGAATAAAGTGTGGCTCATGATGGGCGCGTCCTTGCCTTTAGGATTGACCCAGGAAGCGTAATTCCTGCTAATGAATTTGAAGAATTCGGTATTGCCTTCGTTTTTTTGAGCCTGAAAAACCTCTCTCATTTCGGGACTATCACTTTTTTCCATTTCGAGCTCCCAAAACACGAGTTTTCTATACAATTCCATCCATTCATTATAGTTGGGGTTGCTGTTAAGAGCCATGAACAAATTCCGGAATTCCTGCTGGTAGGCGCTGGTGGTTTTTTCAGCTATCAATCTGCGGTTGTCGATAATTTTCTTGAGACTAAGCAATACCTGGTTGGGGTTCACCGGCTTAATAAGATAGTCGCTGATCTGTGAACCTATGGCATCATCCATCACATTCTCGGTTTCATTCTTTGTGATGAGCACCACGGGCAGTTGCTGCCTTATTTCTTTAATCTTTGCCAGGGTTTCCAGTCCGGTTATGCCCGGCATGGTCTCATCCAGCAATACCACATCCACCAGGTTTTCTTTCACATAGTCGAGCGCGTCAAATCCGTTTGTGAGGGTATGCACTTCATATCCCTTATTTTCGAGGAATAGCTTCTGAGATTGCAGGCTTTCAATCTCATCATCTACCCAGAGTATTTTTGCCAATGCCATCTATAAGGATTGTTTATGTTGAAGGATTCAATCAGATACCGGAAATCTGCTTCCTGGAAGACATTTCAATTAATCGAGATTCAAATGTAGTTATTCATTCCCCGCTTTTTACCTTTGACTGTCAGGGAAGCTATTTTTAACAATTATCCAACTACATGCGGTTTAGAAAAATCATCAACGATCCGGTTTATGGCTTCATTACGTTCAACGACCCATTGATATTCCAGATCATTTCACACCCATATTACCAAAGATTGCGCCGCATTAAGCAAATGGCGCTCGCTCATCTTGTTTATCCCGGGGCTGTTCATACCCGCCTGCACCATTCCCTGGGGGCTTATCACCTGATGAGCAATGCCCTGGCCGAGCTGAAGGATAAGGGAATTAACATAAGTGAAGAAGAAGAAAGAGGAGCCAAAATAGCCATCCTGCTTCATGATATTGGTCATGGGCCTTTTTCCCACGCCCTGGAAACTGTATTGGTGGAAGACCTGAACCATGAAGAATTGTCAATCCTCATCATGGAGGAACTAAATAAGCAATTTGATGGCCAGCTTCAAACGGCTATTACCATTTTCAGGAACCAGTACCCAAAAAAATTTCTGCATCAACTGGTGAGCGGACAATTGGATGTGGATCGCATGGACTATCTTTCTCGCGATAGTTTTTTCACCGGAGTAAGCGAGGGAGTGATAGGTTACGATCGGATCATCAAAATGCTTACAGTGCATGAAGGTGAATTGATGGTGGAGGAAAAAGCAATTTATTCCATTGAAGAATTCCTGGTGTCGAGGCGACTCATGTATTGGCAGGTTTACCTCCACAAGACGGTATTGAGCGCGGAAATGATGCTTGTGAAAATATTGGAAAGGGCCAGGGAACTGGGACTGCGCAACCCAAATCTTTTGCCGGAATCCATATTAAAAAAATTCCTGCTGAACCAGCTTCCGGGAAGCCTGAAGGATAATCTCGACGCGTTTTGCCGCTTAGATGACACGGATATCACTTCTGCAATAAAGGCCTGGACGGATCATCCAGACATTGTTTTGTCGCTCCTGAGCCGGGGTATCATAGGGAGAGAATTACTTAAAGTGAAATTTCAGAATCGGCCTATTGAAGAAATAACGGTAGCCGAAATGAGACAGGAAATAGCCCGGAGACTGGGAATAAGCATGGAGGAAGCGGCTTATCTGCTATTCACCGGTGAGGCAGTGAACCGAACTTATGATCCCTATGACGAGCGCATCAATATCCTGTTCAAAGACGGTAAGGTAAAGGATATATCGCAGGTGGATGACGCACTGATCCAGCATAATCTGGCAAGCCCGGTAAAAAAATTTTACATTTGCTTCCTGAAATAGTCATCAGCCTTTGGAGCTGTTCTCAAACCTACAATTATGACCTTTTCCGCCTCACAAATTGCATTGATTATTAAAGGTAAGCTGGAAGGAAATCCTGAAGCCCAGGTAGATTCTTTTGGCAAGATTGAGGAGGCCAGGGAAATGCAGTTGGCATTTCTGGCTAACCCGAAATATGAAGAATACCTATATACCACCAACGCTTCTGTGATTATCATAAATGAATCTCAAAAACTCCGGCAGCCCGTAAAAGGCACGCTGATCAGGGTTACGGATGCATACAGCGCATTCGCCACTTTGCTCACCAAATACCAGGAAATGATGACTCAGCAGTTGACTGGCATCCAGCAACCAACCTATATCGCCGATACCGCAGTTCTGGGAAGGCATATTTATGTAGGTGCTTTCGTTTATATTGGTGAACACGCTGTGATTGGAGATAATGTAAAGATATTTCCCAATACATATATTGGAGATAAGGTGAAGATCGGGGATGGAACCATACTTCATCCCGGCGTGAAAATTTATCATGATTGCATATTGGGGAAAGATGTTACCATACACGCGGGCACGGTCATTGGCAGCGATGGTTTCGGTTTTGCGCCCCAGCCCGACGGGAGCTTTCAAAAAGTGCCGCAGATCGGGAATGTGGTATTGGAAGATCATGTGGAGATAGGCGCCAATGCAGCAATCGACCGGGCCACTATCGGTTCCACTATTATCAGGAGTGGTGCCAAGCTGGAAATTTAATTCAGCTTGCACATAATGTGGAAGTGGGTCATAATACGGTGATCGCCGCACAGGCAGGCGT
>CALFNL010000393.1 GCA_937902875.1 uncultured Bacteroidota bacterium
ATCATAGTTGTTGACAATGATTCATCGGATGGCTCATCTCCAGAAATTTTTGAAAATACTCCCAATTTTAAATGGCTCCCCATGGGCTATAACGCCGGATTTGCAAGGGCAAATAACGCGGGCATGAGGGCAGCAGGAGCGGAGACGGTGCTCCTGCTAAACCCCGATATCATTATTACCGATAATTCAATTGCTCAGTGCTATGAGAGACTTAATGCAAGCGAATATGTTGCCGCGGGTGTGCAATTGAGGAATCCCGATAACAGTCCTCAGATTTCAGGACATTATTTTATGCAGGGTGGTTTTAACCTGGTACTACCCCTGCCCTATTGGGGCGCTTTCCTGCGATGGCTGGGAACTCTTCTAAAGACTCCGCGACCCAGCGTGCCTCTTGCATCAACCATTCAGGAAGTGGATTGGATCAGTGGTGCCTTCCTGATGGTAAAGAAAAGGGTTTTGGAAAAGGCCGGACTCATGGATGAAGATTTTTTTCTTTACGCGGAAGAGGTGGAATGGTGCAGCCGTATTGGCAAGCAGGGAAAACTATGCATCTATGGCGACCTCAGCGCCATACATCTGCAGGGGGAAGCTATCAACAAAGACCAACAGTCTAATGAAAAGGGCTATTATGGATTGTATAGCCGGAAAGATTTGCAGCTCATGATGTCCAATCATTTGCGGGTGAGAAAGCAATTTGGAGTGGGATGGTTCCTCTTTCTTCTTCTCAACTATACGTGGGGCGTGTTGGTTTACACGATAGTTGGATTCATTCATCGGCTCATTACCCTCCGGAATCCATTTGGTCACCTGGGTAAAGTCTTCGCCTTTGGAAAAAATGTATTCCGGATCTGGACCCTGGCGCCCACTATCGTCCGCAACAAACCACATTTTTACAAGCTGCTTTAAATCAGCGGTTGAACAAACCCTTTAGAGCGTCTATCCTGAACCGTATCACAGGCATGGCTTTGGCAGGATTTCCCTGGAGAACATAAATGACTGCCAGCACGAGTGAAGCTCCCAATTTAAACAGGTATTCCAGCACCTTATTGAAATACGCATATCTCCCTTTGGCAAGCATTCTTACCCGCTCACCCCTGCCAATACCCGAAGCTACACGGTACATATATTCCCGCGTAAGTTTATTGGTTTCCACTACATGCTCCACCACCACAGAAGGATCATAATAGATCTTGCCCGCGGCCAATTGAAGTTTCAAGAAGAAATCCTTGCCCTCTCCTCCAATACGAAGGGTTCCCGCTACGCCCGGCAAATCTGTATTGAACCCACCTATCTGGTCAAAGGCTTTCTTCAATACCACCATATTTGATTCCAGGGGGTATTTGCCAGCTTTGAAAGGGACTACCTGGGGACCATAATCGAAATTTCCCACCAGGGAAGCCACAAAATGCGACATCCATTTTGGCTCTTCGGGTATGTATTTAGGTATGATGCGCCCACCCATACCTGTGGCATCATTGTGGGATTCAAAAAATTGAATGATCCTTTCCAGGAAGTGAGGGTGAGCGATGGCGTCGTCATCCATGAATGCCAGTAAAGGAGCGACTGAGGCTGCCGCACCGGTATTCCGGGCATATGAAGCTCCCTGCCTGGTCTCTGTAAGATAAATGATATTATAGTCCGGATGGCTGGCAATATAGTCCCGACATATTTGAGGCGTATTGTCACTGCTGTTATTGTCCACCACAATCACCTGGTAAAGCGATTTTGGAAGACTCTGATGATAGAGACTTTCAAGGGCCTGAATGATATATTCCTGCCTGTTGTAAGAACAAATAATTACAGATATTTTCACTTGCTGCATGGGCTAACCGGAATTGGCGCCAAAGATAATCCTGATCTCTTATTCCACCTTACAAACACGATATTGGAGTATCTCATCCTGAATTTCCCGATAAATTGGCTTCAAATGAATAGTACTAATTAAACAGTGTCATCTTGAGAAAAATATTCAAGCTCACAGACAATTGCTGCCAATATTCAGATTTCATGAGGCCGTTTTAACCCGGTTCTTCCACTGCATAAATAATCCTCCCGCAAAAATCAATACCAAAACAATTGAAAATATGTACGTGAGTGTTCTGCCCCTGTAATATCCGGGTGGTTCAAACCGGAATTCAATATTGTGCTGACCTGCAGTCAAGGTCAGTCCCCTCAGTACATAATTCACTTTTACAATGGGTACCTGTTTCCCATCAACGAAAGCCTTCCAACCGGCATCGTAATAGATTTCACTGAATACTGCGAACTGGTTTGCGCTGGAATTGGAATGGTAGGTGACCACTTCAAAATCATTTTTAATAAGGCTAATCGTGGCTGCCGAATCGAACCCGGGGCTAAAAGGAATCCCTGATTTGAACCTTTCCTGCACGATGGCGGTGTCTTTCGGATTGAAATGATCCAGTGCCTCCATCTCTGCCTTATCGTCCTTAACAAAGTTGATGGCCTTTACAAACCAACAATTACCCAATGCGGAATCATTTTTTTGAAAATTAGCCGTCTGCAAAGTTCTTGGATCGCGTTGAATAAAATATTTCGTATTCAGCATATTGAATACCTGCATATTTGGAGGGCGTTTGCCCATCTGGCGCTCAATCAAATCCTGGTAAATGATCAATTTGGCAGGATGATAGCCGCCAATAGAATGATAATAATAGGATGTGATATTCTCATTCCATGCGTCGCCACCCACATTGAAAACACGGAAGAAGCTGCTGTCTTTTTGCAGGGCTTCATCCGCGGCGGTCTTTTGAAATGGAAGGTCATTTTCCTCCCGTTCCACGTAATTATCTGCATTCAAATAATGAAGATCAATGGCAATCAGGTCTATGAATGAGAAAATCAATATGCCAAGGATCACCGGCATCGGTTTCAGCTTATTCCTCAAATACAGGAAAATGAGGATTACAGGCACCGCAATGAATGCCAATGACCGGAGTATATCATCCAGCATCAGCGTCTTTCTATCTGATTTCATGCCCTCAAAAAAAGGATTGATGGCCTGGATGATTTCGGGTTGATTGATTTGCCGGATTTGCCTCATGGCGCCGCGGTCCTGTTCATTCAGGAAATCAGAGGAAACATAAAGGATGAGTGCCAGGAGGAATATCCCGCCAGTGATTATCAATGCCTTTTTAAAAGGTTTAATAAAGACCTTCCTGTCGGGCGCATTGATGATAGTATTCAGGCCCAATACTGCGCCTAGCGGTATCAGTAACTGGGGAATCAACAAAATCATGGAAGGCGCCCTGAATTTATTGTAGAGTGGCAGGTATTTGTATAAGAGAGAATTGAACGCATCAAAATAGCTTCCCCAAGACATCAGGATGGTAAGAACCACAGCGCTGAGGATCCAGCCTCTGTATTTTTTGTCAATCACCACCATTCCAAGAATAAAAAGAAAGCAAATGATGGCCCCTACATAAGGAGGCCCTGAAGTACCTACTGCCCCATTATTGGAAATCCCTCCCCAATAGGATCCGAGGAGATTCAGGAGGCTCACGCCGGTATGCTCCTGCACCGCATTGATATTTTCCTG
>CALFNL010000394.1 GCA_937902875.1 uncultured Bacteroidota bacterium
CCGAAAATCCCTCATTGGGCAGGAGTCAATTCCTGCTGGACTCATTGCCATTGAGTGAAATTGACATTCCTCTCCAGATTAATCTGAAGCCATTTTACGGTATCGCGGAAAGAAATGTGGCAACAATTTATACTTCCCCGGGTTGGCCCAATGATTTTGTAGTTGATAATTGCGATACAAGATATATGTATCGGTTCAAGAGGGGTCCATTTCAGATCAGCACCACTGGAAACGTGATGAATCTGAACTTCACAGGATCTTATATTGTGGCCGGCTCCCAAAGAATCTGCACCGGCATAGGAAGTGACCGGGTGCCCATTACACCCTGGACGCCCACCTGTACCTGCGGACTGAATGAAGCAGAACCCAGGGTGCAAGTGGGTTTCAGAACAACCTTCAACCTGCTTTCCAATTATGCAATCAGCACACATATTGAGAAACTTGAACCAAAGCCCATTGACAAATGCACGGTATGCTTCTGGAAAAAAGACATCACTCCCACTGTTATGAAGCAGTTGAAAGAACAATTGGAAGAAGCCCGTGTGAGCATGCAGGACTCGATCAATGGTGTGAACCTGAGACCCCGGTTTCAGGAATTGTGGAACGCGCTCAGCAGCGCGATAAAGCTCTACGGTATGGGATATCTGCAAATCAACCCCGAAAAATTGAGACTAAGCACCTTTTACTCCCGGAATGACACCCTGAATCTGTCGATAGGAATTTCGGCCAGGCCCCAGGTAACACTGGCCAGACGCGAACCATACAGAACCGTGGTTCCTGATATCAGCGATTTCAGGCAAAGAAAGGGATTCAACATATTTATCGACGCGATCATGAATTATGATTCGCTCAGCAATTTATTATCGACTCAGCTTGGGCAGAAGCGAATCGATCTGGAGAAAACAGGAAAATATATTATTATGGACAGGTGTGAATTGTATGGGGTCGACAACGAAAGTTTAATAATCAGGATTCATTTCAGCGGATCGGAGAAAGGAATTCTATATCTTACCGGCAAGCCCTTCTATGATGCCGAAAAACACCAATTGGAGTTGAGAAATATAGATTATGATATACGTACAAAGGATCTGCTATTAAGAACCGCCAGGTGGCTCTTCAACCGCAAGATCATTAATGAGCTGAATAAATATTCAAAATTTAACCTGAACGATTATACAAAAGCATTCCTGGAAAGGGCAAATGTGGAAATGAACCGGCAACTGGCCAGCGGTGTATATGCCAGCGGATCTCTTCAGGCTTTGCAGGTAATTAACATCTATCCATTTACCGAGCACCTGGTGATCCGTTGCAATGCCACAGGAGAATTGGCAATCAGGATTGAATCACAGCAGGGAGGTTTCTAAACCAGGGGGAATGTTTGATTCGGTCAGATTTCCACCAGGCCGTGCTTGATCGCGTATAGCACGAGGCCCACCCTTGATTTCACCTTTAGCTTTTCATAAAGGGAGGTTCTGTAGTCTTCAACAGTACGCGGGCTAAGGAACATTTTCGCGGCTATGTCACGAAAGGCAAGTTCCGTGCACACCAATTGCAGGAATTCTTTTTCCTTCTCAGAAAGTTCAACCTCTTCTTCCTGTTGGTCCAGGTTCTTATGCAATCCGCTAATGACCTTGCCTGATATTACTTCAGAGAGATAAAAGTCCTTTTTCATAACGGAATCGAGGGCGATCCTCAATTCTTCTGGTTCTGCATTTTTCAGGATATAACCTTTAGCTCCAAGTTTCAACATCCTGATAATAGTAGTTTCATCACTGAACATGGAAAGCGCCAATACTTTGATCTGGGGATAATTTCTAAAAAGCCATTTCATCGTTTCATATCCATCCATTCCCGGCATATTAACATCCAGCAGCACAATATCAGGAATACTGTAATTGCTGACATGTTCTT
>CALFNL010000395.1 GCA_937902875.1 uncultured Bacteroidota bacterium
AATACCCTCATATTTACTCCACATGGCCCTGCTCACATGTCCATGCAATTCACTCACACCATTGGCGATGCGTGCAAAGCGGAGGGCCACCAGCGAATGGTTGAACTGGTCATCCGTGATTCCAGTGATCTTCCTGACTTCATCGATAGGAATTCCACAGAAATAGTCCATCTTTTCACATAGATAAATATCATGCTTCTCATTCCCCGCTTCTTCAGGTGTATGCGTGGTGAAGACCAGGCGTTTTCTTACTTCCTCCTCCGATCCGAATTTCTTGTACAGATAAAAAACAGAGGACACGCCATGCGCTTCATTCAAATGATATACTTCAGGATCGAAGCCAATTTCATCCATCAGCTTGGCGCCTCCTACTCCCAGCAAAATAAACTGCGCCACTTTGGTGGCCACATTGGCATCATATAAGCGATGGGTAATAGTTTGCGAAATATAATCGTTTTCCGGGAGGTCGGTGCTCAGCAGGAAGAGGGGTGCATTTCTGAAAGTGTCGGGATTGAGGTAATAGGCTTTCACCCAAACAGGATGATCGTGGATATTGATCTGGAATTTGATTCCCGGATCTTCCAGGAAATTATAAATTTTTTCATTCCATTGCACCTGGAGTGTCTGGTCCTGGTTGCGGCTCTGATCGTAGTACCCATATTTCCAGAGGATGCCTATGCCGATCATATTCTGTTTCAACTCATAAGCGCTGCGCAGGTGCGAGCCGGCGAGAAAACCCAATCCACCACTATAAATCTTCAAAGGCTGGTGAATGGCAAACTCCATGGAAAAATACGCCGCTCTTTTAGAGTACCGCTCATCAATCGTAGTATAGGGCACTCTGAAATTAGTAAATGAACTCATAATTCGATTGCTTGCCTTAAAATGCCGCCGCAATATAGCGGGAAAAATTCAAACGAATTCAATTTGTTATTATTATCCTTCTTCCGAAACCGCTTACTGACCTGCTTACTGTGAACGCCATTCGCAAAAAGGTTTAATATGTTGCAGGAAGAATAGTAATACAAGGAGCAAACGATTTTGTTGCAGATGGCGGCCCTTATTCCTGCCCATGCGCCAGTGTAAAGAATCCATGAAGGAAATTATGTTTGATATCCGAATTCAATTATTCCCAATAACGCTTATCAGAATATTTCTGGTATAGTTGAATGTGGGGGAATGAAGCCGCACATGGGCATCATGAAACTATGGCTGTAACTTCTATCTCCACCAATAATTCCGGGTTGATCAGGTTTCTTACTTCTACCATGGTTGCCACCGGCTTAATTTCCCTGAAGCATTCTCCATGAGCCTTGCCGAGTGTTTCCCATTGAGAAATATCCGTCACAAACATCCGGGTCCGTACCACATCTTTCAAAGAGCCACCAGCTTCCTGCAACGCTTTTTCAATTTTCCTGAATATGAATGCAGATTGTTCATACAGATCACCTCTGCCAATTAATTTGTCTCCATCCATTGCTGTGGTACCGGCTACTTCTATAATATTCCCTATTCTCACGGCGCGGGAATATCCTACAATATCTTCAAAGGGTGATCCTGAACTGATATTGATCCTGGATTGATTCATTTGATTGAGTTTTGCTAAAATGAAATGATCGAATTACTGAAGCAGGCTTCCATCATCCTGACCTTTGTTGGGATTTCATTTCTTTTTTCGTACCGCCGTTTCTTTCTTCTTCCAATAACTGCCTTCAAAAAAGCATTTGATACCCCGGTGATTTCCGCAGCCCTGCTCTTCCCTGAGCGTGAGTTTGTTATTTGTGAAACTGAGCTCCAATACGCAAGGATCTCCTGCATGCCTGTATTGGGCCACATTGGGCTTCACATAATACGCTTCGCCTTTCAATTCACCTTCGCATTCCTCACCATACCTTTCAAAATGAGCGAAGAAGAGAATTCTCCTTGCATCCTTGCCGTCTCTGACTGAAACGAAATTCTTCTTATCCTGAACATAGTCGCCGGAAAATTTATTCTTCCTCGGCAAGCTGTCAATGGGATTGTAAACCTGCTTCAAACGCACCGGCTCGTTGGATTCAATCTTTATGAGGGTGAACTGGCCCACGTCATTATACACCCACGCGTTCAACTTGTAATAAACAGTACCACCGGGAGTCTTCCTTGATTCCCGGGTAGTGATGGTGTATTTGCTGTCCATGCCACCTGCCAATGAAATATTCCTGTCTTGATTGTTACGCACGATGGGCATGCCGGCGCGAAAAACTTTTTGGTTATCGAGGCAGAGAATATAAGCCAACTGCTTTGACAGCGTAGCCGCTTTCACAAACAAATAGGTTTCCTTTCCTTTAATTGATACCTTACCAAGCGCATATAATTTCGGCTTCGACTGCTTCCCAAAATCTTTGGCTATTACCGAATCGGGAATAAACTGCGTGAATATTTTGGGGCTGATGAGCACGGAGTCACTGAGCCTTCTGTTCACCTGGGTATCGGCAATGGTATAGGGCAATTTGATATCCTGGAAGAATTCAATAAAATCATCCACTTCCACAGGCTCCTCACCAGTCAGGGTTTTTTTCCTGCCCTTGCAGGCCAACAGAAAGATTAAGGCCAGTACTACCAAAACCGGTTTTCGCATATTCCAGGATTTAGAGGCCCAAAATAAAACCTTTTTGAACAAGCAAATGCAAATAAAATTTTAATATTATGATAGGTTTTTTTAGATTTGTCTAAATTTATTTTTCAGCGCCATGAACTATTCCAGCACTGAGGAGAATTATATCAAGGCCATTTATAACCTGCGCGGCAATGTACAGACCGTGGGCACCAATGAGCTGGCGGATCTGCTGGACACGAAGCCCGCATCGGTAACGGACATGCTGAAGAAACTCAAATCAAAGAAATTACTTCATTACGAAAAATACCAGGGATTCAAGCTGAGCCCTGAAGGCAGGAAGGTGGCGCTCGGCATTGTGAGGCGTCATCGGCTCTGGGAATATTTCCTGGCCGAAATACTCAAGTTCGAATGGGAGGAAGTGCATGATGTGGCCGAAGAACTGGAACACGTGAGTAGCAGGAAACTCATAGACAAACTGGATGAATTCCTGGGTCATCCCCGTTTTGATCCGCATGGGGACCCTATCCCTGACAATATGGGCAGAATT
>CALFNL010000396.1 GCA_937902875.1 uncultured Bacteroidota bacterium
TTTTCTATCTCATTCCATTATTCTGAAAGATGTTAAGGATGATGATTTTGATGTTGCATATCTACCCGGAGGGCATGGCCCCATGTGGGACCTCGCAGACAACAAAATATTAAAGCAATTGCTTGAAAGGTTTTATAATGCCGGTAAACCCATTGGCGCAGTGTGTCATGGCGTAGTTGGTTTGTTATCATTGCAAAATGATAATGGGGAGTTCCTGGTGAAGGGAAAAAATCTCACTGGTTTCAGTAACACGGAGGAAGCATCAACAGGATTAGCCCATGTACTGCCTTTCCTATTAGAGTCCAGGTTGGCCGCAATTGGCGCGTTGTATACAAAGGGAGAGGACTATCTGAGCTATATGGTGACTGATGGCAATATTGTTACGGGTCAAAATCCTGATTCATCGGGACAGGTAGCGAAAAAAATAATGGAATTGGCAGAGAACAGGAAAGAGGCTTCTTCCCAATACAAAGGCTCTCTAATAAAATAATATTGTAAGCTGCGAACCACGATGGAATATAATCGCAGATAGGCACGGTGCGTAACCCGGAATCGAATAACTGAAATTGGAGAACAGGTGATCTGGTGAGTATGAATTTTTTTTTTAGATCAGGCAATTGTGTGAATAGTATAACAAATTTCTACAATTGTATAATGCCCATATTTCATTAGGCGACTACCTTTGATATGGTTTTTCATAGGAATTTGGATTTTAAAAAGGGGCTGGATTTTTATCCTGGTCCTTTTTTTATTTTATGCAAGGCTGCTTTTCTGGCTTGTTACAACGCGATGATTGGAAATATGAAAATGCCGGAAAATATTTCCTCAGAGGCTAAGAAAGCCATGGATAGTTGAAACAATCCGGATCATACGGACAGGAGGATTGGGCAAATACTGCAAAATGTGGGAATGATATAACTTATTCTCATAGTTGTGTAATAGTTGCACAAAAAAGTTACTCATATTTACTGTAGCAAAGATCAATTACTATTCAGTGATTGAGTATAATAGGATGAAACAGTTGATTGGGACCCATAAAATCAGGAAATGAGCTAAGAGAAATTGAAAACGCGCGAACATTTGTTGTTCGTAAAGATGCATTTATTTCTGAATGTTTTCAATCAAAAAATATGGATCATACCCAAAAGGAAAAGAAATTGGAAAGCGCAGAGCTGGAAAAATCAAAATCGCACATCATCGTGGAGATTATTGAGTATATCCCTAATTCCGTTGTGATCAAAACAATTATTAAGAAATCAACGGGAAATATAAGTATCATGTCCTTTGACAGTGGGGAAGGCCTCACGGAGAAGACTTCACCTTTTGATACTTTTGCGCAGATCATTGAAGGCAAGGCGGAGATTGTCATTGATAAGATATCCAATCTTATTGAATCGGGCCAGGGGATCATAATCCCTGCAAATTCTCCGAATTACATAAAACCCAACGGGCGGTTTAAAATGATCCTGACTATTATCAAAAGCGGTTATGAATGATTAAAGGTATATGGAGCCTGCATAGGCAGCCCATATGGGTTAGCTAACGTAAAGTCTTTTGGAGCTGTGGCAGGATTTTGATTGATAAGCCACTGAAATACATGTCAGCGCTTATATGGGGAAATTCCTGAGTTGATAAAAACCGCGAACTATTTCACCAGTTTCACTTTCGAAGCATTGGCACCCTTGGGTCCCATTTCAACTTCAAAAATCACCCGGTTGCCTTCCTTGATTGCCTCAGTGAGCGAATTGATATGCACGAAAATGCTCTCCTGGGTTTCCTGGTCTTTGATGAAGCCATATCCCTTTGCATCATTGAAGAAAGTGACTGTTCCTTTGCGGATCAGGTCTTCGGGGTTTATGGGTTGTTGCTTAGGTACACTGATATTGATATCTTCGGCCCTGATGATATTCCTCTTTTTGGGGTCTGGGGGGCTTGAAGACAGGTTGCCATTTTCATCCAGGTAGGCCAGCATGCTGTCCAGGTCATTACCATTCTTGTTGTTTTCTTTGCGTTCCTGCCTTTTTTCGGCTTTTTCTTTCTTTTTCTGTTGTTTTTTCTTTTCTCTTTCCTTTTTATTCCAGGTTTCTGCCATATTGATTTAGGGTTTTGTTTACGATTTTGTGCTCAGTCAGGTTTGATTAAATGCCGACCGGAACCAGGTGAAAATCATCACTTTTATCACCAGATTATTGCAAAGGTACGTGAATATTCCCATTCTCCCTATTGGGGCTTTAAGAGGGGTGCATTTCAAATCGTCTTCCATTTCACGACGGTGGTCGGTGGGGACACCGAC
>CALFNL010000397.1 GCA_937902875.1 uncultured Bacteroidota bacterium
CAGATAATCGTAAGCCACCTCCATCATCACGTCCCCCGCAAGTATCGCCGTGGGTTCTCCGAATTTTTCATGCACTGGCTGCACCCCTCTACGCAGGGGAGCCTTGTCCATGATATCATCGTGTATCAGCGTAAAACTGTGAAACAACTCAATGGCTGTCGCCAATTCCCAGGCACCCGGCCCGATCTCGTCAAACAATTCATTCCCCATCAAACACATCACGGGCCTGACTCTTTTGCCACCGATTCCCAAAAAATATTCGGCCGGGTCGTAGAGACTGGCAGGCTTTACTGGGAAATGCCTGGTATTGAACCGTGAACTGAAAGCTTCATACAATTCTTCAAATGAATGCATATATTCTGTGTTGGAAGAAAACGGTCAGCGCCTGATAAATTGCAGCTATTGGAGGTTCGGGTACTTTCGAATACCGAGGAAATGCCAAATGACTTTTATCACTAATTCCCAACTCCCATTTTTTACCTATTTCCATTTTTTCTTTACTTTCTTCTTTTCTGCTTTTGACTTAGGTTTTTCCTCTATCTCTTCTCCCGGAGTCATCACCCATTCGTAGTCAAGCTGGCGCCTGGCCAGATTGCCTGATATCACTTTAATCCATACTTTATCTCCGATCCTGAAAGTCCTTCCGCTGCGCCTGCCAGCCAAACAATATTCGGTTTCTATTAACCTGAACTCATCGTAATCAAGCAGACTGTTAATGCCCACGAGACCTTCGCACTTATGCTCGATCGTTTCCACCCAAAATCCAAAACCCGCCACGCCGCTGATCACGCCTTCAAATTGCTCCCCAATATACTGTATCATGTATTCCACCTGCTTGTATTTATTGGCAGCGCGTTCCGATTCCATAGCAGCCCTTTCCCTTTCGCTGCAATGTTTGCATTTTTCATCCATCTTCTTATCGGCCTTGAGACCGTCCCGGAGTACTTCGTCCATGATCCTTTGCACCATTATATCGGGATAGCGTCTAATGGGTGAAGTAAAATGACAATAGTTCACAAAACCCAAACCATAGTGGCCGATATTTTCCGCATTGTAGTTAGCCTTGGCCATGGTTCGGATCCCCAATTGTTCCAACACATGCTGTTCGGGTCTGCCCTGAACATCCTGGAGCATCCTGTTGAATGATTCGGCTATGCCTTCGGGTGACCGCGTGTCGAATTTGTGGCCAAATTTCTTTGCAAATTCCACAAAAGGCAATAGTTTTTCTTCATCGGGTTCATCGTGCACCCGGTAAGGGAAGGGTAGGTTTTTCTTTTCAATCTTTATTTTGGAAGCTTGCTCGGCCACTGTTCTGTTAGCCAGTAACATCAGCTCTTCGATCAACTGATGCGCTTCTTTGCTTTCCTTGATTTCAACACCTACAGGCTTTCCATTTTCATCCAGTTTGAATCTCACTTCCTGCGAAGAAAAATTGATCGCCCCGTTCTTGAATCGCTGCTTCCGGAGGCGCTGGGAAATATCATTCAGAATCAGAAGTTCGTCCACATACAATCCCTGTTTGATTTCAATGATTTCCTGCACCTCCTCGTAAGTGAATCTGTGTTTGGAATGGATGATCGTTTTGCCGGTCCAAAATTGTTTTATTTCCGCTTTGGGTGAGATTTGGAAAATAACCGAAAAAGTGAGCTTGTCTTCGTGCGGACGAAGCGAGCAGAGTTCATTAGAGATGCGCTCAGGCAGCATGGGCAATACCCTGTCTGGAAGATATACGGAAGTGGCTCTCTTATAGGAATCCTTATCCAGCGCAGATTCGGCCTGCACGTAGTGGCTCACATCTGCTATATGAATGCCCACTTCATAAAATCCATTCCGGAGTTTTCGAAAACTGATTGCATCGTCAAAATCCTTAGCATCGGCAGGATCAATCGTGAAACTGAGGATGGGCCTGATATCCTTTCGGCGGCCGATTTCATCAATGGGGATATGTTCAGAGATCCTGGCCGCTTCCTCCATGGCTTCATCCTCAAATTCGAGTGGAAAGCCCGCTTCCACCAGGATCTCTTTCATTGCGAGATCATTTTCATTCAAGGCGTCCAGGATGTTGACCACTTCGCCATGTGGATTCTTATCCTTTTTATTCCATTCCAGGAAGCGCACAACCACCCTGTCGCCGTCAACCGCTCCCATTAATTTGTCGGCCGGAATATAAATATCCGGCATGGATTTATATTTTTCCGGAATGAAAAATGCAAAATCCGCATTCACTTCCAGTTGCCCGATAAATTCAGTCTTTTTTCTTTCGAGCACATCTGTGATCTCACCCTCCATTCTCCCCGTGACCAAATTTTCTTTTGTGACCCTCACGCGCACTTTGTCGCCATGGAGCGCCCGGTTAAAATCCTGCGGGCGCACAAACACATCCCGCTTTAGCTCTTCAATAATCACATAACCCACACCGGAACGAGTAACTTCGAGTATGCCGGCATAATTTCGGGCGGTAGTCTTGTTTTTCCTCTTCTTGTTATTTTTTCTTCCCATGTAAAAATTTAATTCTTATTGGCGAATCCCTTTATGAAAGTAACAATTAAACTGTTAAAGCGGTTGGCTTCGTTGAAAAGAAAAGTAGTTTCAATTGGTAACACATACAAGGGTATATGATCGAGTTCATGTGAAAATTTTATGAGCCTTACGGCATCCTTTTCGGTAGTGAGGATGATCCTGTCTGGAGATTTGAACTTTTCAAACCTGCGTTTGATCTCATGCAGATCGTCGATCCTGAATATATGGTGGTCGCTGAAGAGCATTGATTCATATGACTTAGTTATTTCCTGAAGGTATTTTTTCAGGGGTTCGGGGTTGGCAATGCCGCAAACCAGGAGGACTTCAGTTTGACAGCTCATGTGTTTGATGGCATGGGAAGTAATGTGATAAGGCGCCCCATAATGGATTCCTGTAAAAAATACATGTTGGTGAGGCAAAGGTTTGATCTCATTAATGGTTCTTTTCTTCTCCGCAGTTGAAAAGTCTTGCCTGCACTTGGTAACGATGATCACATCTGCTCTCTTGTAGCTGCTTCTTGCATCCCGCAGATCTCCGCTGGGCAAGAAGAAATCCCGTGTAAACAGATCGTTGGAGTCGGTCAGGAGAATGTTGAATCCTGCCTGAACGGCACGATGTTGAAATGCATCGTCAAGGATGATCAAGTCAATGTCTTCCCGGTCGAATAGCAGTTGCGGAATGGCGAATACCCTTTCTTCACCAACGGCCACGGCTACTTCAGGGAATTTAATATGGAATTGCATTGGCTCATCCCCGATATCCAGGGCGGTAGTATGTTCATTAGCCAGGATATACCCACGGGTTTTGCGCTTATACCCGCGACTGAGCGTAGCCACCTTAAATTGATAGTTGAGTATCCTCAGAAGGTATTCCACCAGAGGCGATTTTCCAGTGCCCCCCACCGCCAGATTTCCCACGCAAATAATGGGGAAATTGAATTCTATGGATTTAATCAGCTTCTTGTCATAGAAATAATTCCTGACCACTACCATCAACCCATACACTAAGGAGAAAGGAAATAATAACACTCTGAAGGACCTGAGCCATGTGGAGCTAAAAATCATATACCCTGTGTGGAGTTACGCAAAACGTTAAAGATATATCAAAATCATCAGTATCGTCGATGCGATCGACCGCTTCAAAAAAAGACAAACCCACTTTGCACACGTCCTTTCGGCATCCAGCGAGAAAATGGTCATAAAAGCCTTTTCCATAGCCAACCCTGTAACCCCTCTCATCAAATGCGAGGAGGGGTACCAAAACCAAATCAATGAGTTCAGGAGCTACCATTTCCCCACCCGCGGGTTCCAAAATACCGAATTGATTCTTCTCCAATACTGTATCGGGACCATACAGATAATTGACAAAGCTATTCCTGATAAAATCCGATTTCGGAATCACTAATTTCATTTCGGGGTGGCGAAATTTGAGAAATTCCAGGATAGGCCTTGTGTCAATTTCCTTGTGCCGGTCTATCGCAAGGTAGCTGTGCACATATTTCAAGACGGGCAAATTCAATTGCCGGAAACGGAGCAGCAGCATTTCCTGCATCATTTCTATCTGCTCCACCCCGAGCTCTAATCTTCGTTCTTTGTAAACATACCTCAGTTCTTTCTTTGTCATATAATATTTACAAGTTGTGCTCTTAGCAATGCCGCCTGCTGCCTGACGAACGCTTTATCCGGATGTGACGTGAACGGAATGGCTCCCAGCAGAGAGTAGCCGCTCCATGCAACAATATCGTGCTCATAATTCAGGAAATGATCATTGAATATCCAGCCACAAACAGGGATGCCGCGTTGTGTTGCGGCCAGCGCAGTGAGTAGGGAATGATTGATGCTCCCCAGATAATTCCTGCTCACGATAATCAATTTGCATCCGAGCTTTTGCACCATATCAATTACAAATTCATTTTGGTTGAGAGGAACCATGAGGCCCCCGGCGCCTTCTATCACGAGGCAGCCACCGGGATCATTTTGGTATGAAATGATTTTAGTATAATCAGAATAAATTTTATCCAGCGTAATGCTGATGCCTTCCTTCTGCGCCGCTAAATGAGGGGAAGCAGGAAATTGGAGTTTATAAGACTCAGGATGAATCCTGGTTTTAGAATTGCTCACGGAGGAATGTACCCATTCAGTATCGGTTCCATTTTCAATTCCGGCCTGAATGGGTTTCCAATAGTCAGCCTCCAGGGCTTCTGCCACGATGGCCGAAACAAGGGTCTTGCCTACGCTTGTGCCAATGCCAGTTATAAAAATTGATTGCGACATGTAAGGATTGAGCAATAAGATTTGGAAAAGTGGCCCGGGTATTTACCGCTCCTGCTCATCTTTTAATTTTTCCCTATTGATGAATATCGAAAAATAGGTAGTGCCATAGTTTCTTGCGGTCCGGAAAAATGGGAATCCTTCAAACTGATTCCCCTTAGTGTGTTCGAGTACCAGCCAGCCTCCTGTATTCAACAAGTGGCGCTCAAAAATCATGGCGGGAATTTCGTCGATATTTCCCAGTGCATAGGGAGGTCCTGCAAAAATAAAATCGAATTGCCCGGTGCACTGTTCCATGAATCTGAAGGCGTCCATTTTGACGACTTTAAAATTTTTTAGACCCAGCGCGCCAGCAGTATTCCTGATAAAATCAAACATTTTAGGGTCCTTTTCCACGACGGTCAGGTCTTTCGCGCCACGCGAGGCCAACTCGTAACTGATGCTGCCTGTTCCACCGAAAAGGTCCAGGGTCTTAAGGACGCTGATATCGAGATTGTTCTGCAGGATATTGAACAAACCTTCTTTCGCGATATCGGTGGTAGGGCGGGTAAAAGGCATTGCCGCCGGAGGATTGATCTTTCTGCCGCCCAATCGTCCGCCTATTATTCGCATAAGGCCATCTCAAATAATGGAGTGAAAAAATGCCTGGGATATTCATCAAATACATCATCATACTTGAATGATGCCGGGCGATCCAATAATTCTACATAAAGAAAATATTTGAGCA
>CALFNL010000398.1 GCA_937902875.1 uncultured Bacteroidota bacterium
ATCGAAGAGATATTGTCTGCAATCGTCCTCACTCCTGAAGCACTCATCCAACTGCCGCAATGCTGTTCCACTAAACATACCCCACTATTTACACCCAAATTAAAAAAGTCGGGCAAATACAAAGCGCTGATTTTTAATTTGAGGCCTAAATGGGTAATCGTGGTAATTACCAGATTTTTCCGCAATCCCAACCCGCCAAACTTCCCATCCATCAATTCTCTTTCTCCATTTCCTTGGCATCAATGGGTTTGTTCACGTCTATCTTGGTAACATTATTCACAATATCACCAGCCTGGGGATTATTGGTGCTGATCTTATAAGGAAATATAAATCCTTCGGGAGATTTTTTGAAGTCTGAATAATTGAACACCTGCTCTACTTCCTGGCCCATCATATTTGCTTTGTAAATGCTGCGTGCCAGATAATATGATTCAGGATCGAGGTAGATGGTAATTTCGCTGCCATCTTTGCTTAGCTTGATCTTATGGCATGATTTTCCTTCCACATCTTCTTTTCCCACATAGGAAGCAGTATAACCGTTTTCCTTATAGTTAAAAAATTCACCTCCTGCATTCAGCCGTGTAGCCGTTACTTTTAATGCATCATCGGGCATTGGCTGCGCATCGGAGCTGCCGTTCATGGGATTAACCACCCAGCCCTTGGTCTTTGAAATATAAGTGATGATCTTCTGCCCCTGCACCTCCACTTCAGATCTCATTGCCGCACCAAAAATAATCCAGGTCCTGGTGGGAAGGGTCATACCCATTACTTCGGTGCTGGTTTCCTGATATACGGTTTTCAGGGCGGTCAACTTGTCTTTCCCTCCCAACGCATCAACGTATTTAGCCTGCAATTCATCAATCGTTTGAGCCTGCGCAAAATGCACCGATGTGAGAGCTGCCGCGGCCAGCAGCATTGTACTTAAGGATTTCATTTGATGATTTTTAGATGTAGTAGATTATTATTTCGGGTTCTTGTTTGAAAATTCATATTTAGTGATTTGCCTGGCATTTCATGGGTATGATATCAGGCTTTTTAGAAGGAGGATGGATCCCTGGCTGTCGATCGGTTCCTTATACAGGACGAATTTTTATTTCAATCTTTATTTTCTCAAAAATAGGCTTTTACCGGTATCTAAAATTTCCCTTTATCCCCTATCTTGAGCCATTGCTAATATTTAATAATTGGTAGCATGGGTGCGCTGAAAGTTTCTGGCAGATTAGTTGACATTGAGCATCATGAAATCTATCCTGCCTGCATTTCCATAGTCAATGGAAGAATTGATTCCATTGAAAAACTCAATGCGGGCGAGGGCGCCGATTTGCCCTGGATAATGCCGGGGTTGATTGATGCTCATGTGCATATAGAGAGTTCCATGCTGATACCCTCCCAGTTTGCCCGTCTCGCCGTGGTGCATGGTACCGTGGCCACCGTAAGTGATCCGCATGAAATAGCCAATGTTTGTGGTATGGAAGGCGTGGATTTTATGATTGCCGACGGGATGCGGGTTCCATTTAAATTCTTTTTTGGCGCTCCCAGTTGCGTACCTGCCACCATTTTTGAAACTTCAGGGGCCGCCTTGAAGGCCGCCGAGGTGGAAAAACTCCTTCAGAAAGAACAAATCAAATACCTGAGTGAGATGATGAATTTCCCTGGCGTGCTCCAGGGCGACCCTGAGGTGATGGCCAAGTTGAAAGCGGCATGGCGTCTGAATAAACCAGTTGACGGACATGCGCCTGGTTTGATGGGAGAAAAAGCCAAACAATATATCGAAGCCGGCAGGCCTGAAGTGGACGGAATTCAGGTGGGCATCAGTACGGATCACGAATGTTTTACGAAAGAGGAGGCCCTCGACAAATTACAATTCGGCATGAAGATCATTATCCGGGAGGGAAGCGCCGCAAAGAATTTCGAAGCGCTGGTTGATTTGCTGAATGAATACTCCGACAGGATCATGTTTTGCAGCGATGACAAACACCCCGATAGTCTTCTGGCAGGGCATATCAATCAGCTTTGCGCAAGGGCCTTAGGCAAAGGAATCAATTTGTTCAAAGTGCTGAAAGCGGCCTGCGTTAACCCTGTCCATCACTATGGTCTTGACGTGGGCCTGCTGAAGCTAAAGGATCCGGCCGATTTTATTATTGTAGATAGACTCGAAGATTTTAGGGTAATCAGGACCTATATTAACGGCATTCTGGTGGCAGAAAATGGGGTTTCGTTGATTGAAAATAACCCGACAATAAAAGGCTCAGAACCGTCCTTGAAAAACCAGCCACCACTCAATAATTTCAATGTATCCCGGAAAAACCAACGGGATTTTGAGTATGCGATAGGCTTGTCGGGAAAAGCCCTCTCCCCTGATGCCCGCGTTCAGGTGCCAGCCATGCAAGCGCTGGACGGGCAATTGATTACAAACAAGATCGAAGTTTCCGTTCCCGTCAGGAATAACAAGCTCCTCTCCAACATTGACCAGGATATTCTGAAAATTGTGGTGGTTAACAGGTATCGGGAAGCGCTGGCCGCCAAAGCATTCATCAAAAACTTCGGACTGAAAAAAGGAGCCATTGCATCTTCGGTTGCGCATGACAGTCATAATATAGTGGCCGTGGGAGTGGATGATGAGAGTATTTGCCGGGCCATTAATCTGATCATAGACCACCGCGGTGGTGTGAGTTGTGTGGGGAGAATTGGTGCCGCTGCTTCGGAAAAAGGCGGAGAGATGGAAATTATTCTCCCATTGCCGGTAGCGGGCCTGATGAGCAATGCAGACGGCTACCAGGTGGCCGAAGCTTATGCAGCCATTGACCAGGCGGCAAAGGATCTGGGATCTCAGTTATCGTCGCCCTACATGACACTTTCGTTCATGGCATTATTGGTGATTCCACATCTGAAACTGAGTGACCTTGGCTTATTCGATGGAGACTCATTCAGCCTGTTGTGAAAAAATCCGGCAAAGCATTTCGTTTAAGCAGAAGGCCTGAATATCCATTTAGTGAACAGTTTGCGATCAGAGTTTGAAGCATTTGTTTTGACAAACAATCCTCCAGTTTTTAACTTAGCTTAAAATAATGTATTGATGGACCTATCTTTTTCCAGGCAATTTTTCATGCTGCTTATCCTCATTTTCCATGCCGGCAAAACGAATGCGCAGTACCCGGGTCAAAAAACCTATTGTAACCCGATGGATATTGGATACCGCTACAATTTTGAGCAGCTCAATGAAAAGATATCATACAGGTCAGGCGCCGACCCGGTGATCGTCAACCACAAGGGGGAATACTATCTCTTCGTTACCATTTCCGGAGGCTGGTGGCATTCCAAAGACCTGGTGAACTGGGATTATGTGGTTCCCGATAAATGGCCCATGGAAGATATGTGCGCGCCCGCAGCACTATCGGTTAGGGATACCCTATATTTATTTCAGTCCACCTTCGAACAGCGTCCCATATTTTACAGTACAGAACCTGCCAAAGGGAAACTCCTCTTTTACAACCGCTGGCTGCCAAGACTGCCACCCCTTGTAGGTCCATGGGACCCGGATATTTTTTATGACCCCGGACCAGACAAATGGTATATGTACTGGGGTTCTTCAAACACCTTTCCCATCTATGGCGCGGAATTGGATAAAAGCCGGAAACTAACCTATGCCGGCCCTTACCAGGGCCTGATCTCACTTCATCCCAAAGACCATGGCTGGGAACGATTCGGCCCCAATCACACCGATACCATCACGCCATTCATTGAAGGCGCCTGGATGACAAAATATAACGGTAAATACTACCTGCAATATGCGGGCCCGGGAACGGAATATAACGTGTATGCTAACGGCACTTATGTGGGCGAGCATCCCCTGGGACCATTCCGCTACGCTCCTTACAATCCCATTTCATACAAACCCGGTGGATTTGTAAATGGAGCTGGGCATGGGAATACATTCCAGGATAATTTTGGAAATTACTGGAATACCGGCACTCCATGGATCGCCGTAAACTGGAATTTTGAAAGGAGAATCGCCATGTTTCCCGCGGGCTTTGACCAGGATGACCAAATGTATGTGAATACAAGGTTTGGGGATTTTCCCCATTACCTTCCCAAAGGCAAATGGAAGAAAAGCGATGAACTCTTTACGGGGTGGATGCTGCTCTCCTATCGAAAACCCTGTGTAGCGTCTTCCGTTTTGGATAGTTTCGCGGCTTCCATGGTCACCGATGAAAACCCCAGGACCTTTTGGGTGGCAGGGAAGAACCAGCCGGGAGAGAGCCTCACCATTGATCTGCAAAAAGAAGCCGATGTGAAAGCGATACAGGTAAATTATACCGACTATAAATCCGATATTTTCGAAAGTGATTCCACCGTTTATACTCAGTTCAGATTGTATGCCTCTCGCGATGGAAATAATTGGGAGCTGGTGGCCGACCTGAGCCGCGAGAAAAAGGACCGGCCCAATGCCTACATCGAATTACAGAAACCCGCGAGAGCCAGGTATATTAAATATGAACATGTTTACGTGAGATCTCCCAACCTGGCCATCAGCGATATACGGGTATTTGGTAACGGTTATGGTAAAGCGCCAGCTTCTCCGAAAGGATTTTCGGCGCAGCGTCAGGCTGATGAACGGAATGCCAACATCAGCTGGCATCCCATGCCTGGTGCCGTGGGATATAATATTCTATGGGGCATTGACAAAGACAAACTTTACCAGGCCTACCAGGTGTTTGCAGATAAGGACTCCAAATTGGAACTGAGGGCTCTGAATAAGGGGCAGGACTATTATTTAGCCATAGAAGCGTTCAATGAGAATGGGGTTTCATCCACAAGCCCGATCGTTCATATACCCTAAAAGCTCAGCGCAATAACCAATGGTAACGTAATTCTGTTACAAGCTCCTCCTCTATTTGCAGGTACCAATTCATCAATTTCAATTCACCGGCAAAATTCCTTTTTTTACCGGAAATTTATTATTCACCACCTAATCCGGCTTGATACAATCAGGCGCCAGGCATAGATTTGTGGCAAATATTTTAGAAATGGAAGAAAGAGACAATTGGAATGAGAAGGGTGGTCGCATAATGGCTGGAATATTCCTGTTGGCTATCGGAGCGCTGGCTATCGCCAGAAAGCTCATACCCGATTTCCCGGAATGGATATTCACCTGGCAGATGTTACTGATTGGAATTGGCATATTCGTTGGGCTGCGACATGGGTTCCGCGGACTGGGATGGTTGATGCCCATCGCCATCGGTTCAATTTTTCTGATTGATGAACTCATGCCTGATCTCAATCTGAGACCATTTAGCTGGCCCATGCTCTTTATAGGAATCGGGCTGCTGATGATATTCGGGAATTTCAACCATAGAAGGCGCCGATGGGATCATGGAAAATGGGGGAGGGATGCCCGGTTCAACTGGGACAGTGGCTCTCAAAAAGACCTCAATACCGGCGGCGAAGCTGCGCCAAATGCCACCGCGGAAAACTATTCGCAGGACGACTATGTTAATTCCACCGCAGTTTTTGGAGGCGTGCACAAAGTATTGGTTTCAAAGAATTTTAAAGGCGGAAAAGCCACCAATATATTCGGCGGCACAGAGTTGAATCTCTCACAATCTGATTTCACCGGGGAGGTAACACTAACCCTGGAACAGGTATTCGGAGGAACGAAGTTGACAGTGCCCCCCACTTGGCAGATCAAATCTGAAATGGTGGCCATATTTGGCGGGATTGAAGACAAGCGGGTAACACAGTTGCTGAAACCAGACCCCACCAAGATACTCGTGATCAAAGGCACTACTATTTTTGGGGGACTGGAGATCAATAATTATTGAGATGCGAATTGTGAACTTGGGATATATAACCATTCAGGCATTCTGACTGCTTATTTTTTCAATAAAGCCAAATATTTTTCGCACCTGCCCGAAGCATCCGTATCAACTGAAACATTAACTGAACCAATTTTTAATAACTGTAATCAAACTGTCATGAACTGGTACCTGGCTAAGATCGTATATCAGATTATTTGCGGAGAGGGCAACCATAAGGCCCAATTTGATGAGCAACTTCGGTTGATAGAAGCGGGGCATGAGAATGAGGCTCTGTTGAAAGCACAGGAAATTGGAAAAAGGGAGCAGGAGTCTTTCTATAACGTGCACGAAAGGCTGGTGCAATGGAAATTCATCAACATATCGGAGCTATACAAAATAACGGCATTGATTGATGGGGCTGAACTATACAGCCGCATTGAAGAACTGGATAACGCGGAACTATATAAAGAACTCGTGCACAAAAAAGCCGACCACCTCCGCAAGAATACCACACATAAATTTTTACAACTGTTATAAGCTCTCACAAGTGGCTACCACTCCCCTGTCAACAAATAAATTCCGCTTCTACTTTATTGTATGCTGGCTGGTCTGGAGCCTGCTTCATGTGGGAGTGCTGGTGCCACTGGGATATTCTCTGAAGAACGCCTTTCTGGACAGCCTGGTGAGTAACCTGTTGCTGGCGGCCGCGGCAATGCTCGTGATCAATAACCTGCGCTATTACCTGCCCAGGAAAGAGCAATTTGCATACCTGCTCCTAATGTGCCTGTCTGTGTCCGGATTATGGCTCCTGTTGAGCCGATGGGCCATGATGCTGGTTTACAGACCAGAAGATTTCAAAATTTATTCCGCCTCCATTCCGATTCGTTTCGGAGGCGCGCTACTGATTATTGGCTGTGTAATGCTGGTGAGCGTATTATGGTACACGTTAGAAGAACAAAAAGAAACCGAAAGAAGAAAAAATGAATCCGAAAGACTGGCCAAAGAAGCTGAACTGTATAAGCTTCGCCAGCAATTGCAGCCACATTTTCTGTTCAACAGCCTGAATAGCATCAACGCATTGATAGGTTCACGCCCAGAAGAAGCCAGGAAAATGGTGCAATACCTTTCCGATTTTCTACGCGGCACAATCAAAAAGGAGGAGAACCAATTTATAACGCTCCAGGAGGAAATGGAATGCCTCAACCTATACCTGGAAATTGAAAAAGTGAGGTTTGGGTATCGCCTGGTAACAGAAATAGACAATTCTGAAGAATCACTCCAGTGTAAAATACCTTCATTGTTGCTCCAACCCATCATGGAAAACGCCATTAAAGTCGGATCGTATGGAACCGCGGGAGAAGTTAAGATTGGCATGAGGGCGAGGGTGGTTGACAATGACCTGGTTGTGTCCGTCATG
>CALFNL010000399.1 GCA_937902875.1 uncultured Bacteroidota bacterium
CCCGCGACCTCAACCTTGGCAAGGTTGCGCTCTACCAACTGAGCTACTTCCGCATGTATTGGCAGGACATATCTTCAACACACATAATCCTTCCAAATAAAAGAACTTTAGGGGTTTGCAAAATTAAGGATTGTGCCAATCCGGCAAAATTTTTCTTATCGGCTATTTATACTGGGGCGTATAGAGCGTATTTCCCGGAACTTCCACGGAAGGTTTGCCTTTGTAATGATGCTTGTATAGTGCGTAGCTACCGCCAATCAGGAAAGCCGTAAGAGCCACCATTTGCATATAAAATAGAAACTTGGACGATCTTACCCAACTCCAGGCAAAATCTCTCTTGGTATTGTCCCGAACTTCGTATGCCATATTTAATGATTTGCGCTACAAAAATAATGGTAAAACCCAAAAAATCATTCTTTAGAGAGAACTATTTCGGAGAATGTCTTCTTATTTCTCACATAATACTGCCAGACTATGTTTCCCCGGTAGATTCCCCTGATATTCCCTTCTTTTCCGTGAGAAAAATACTTTTTATCCTTGGGTGATAACAGCCATCGAAAAAACGCCATATGTGCAAGAAAAACTGAGGTAAAATATCCAGTTTTCCCCCCGGCCAATTTCCAGAAGGCACTAATGATATCCAATAGGATCCTGAATGGGATCTTCCACCATTTTTCAAAGGAGCCATAATTCTTGGCGAGCATGATAAGGTTATTTCGGAAATTCAAATAGACTTTACCTGAACTTCCCTGTGGAAGGCTGCCTCCGCCTACATGATATACTATCGATTGAGGACAGGCGAAAATTGTATAACCCGCTCTCTGCATGCGCCAGCATAGGTCTATCTCCTCCTGGTGGGCGAAAAAAAATTCGTCAAATCCATGCATCTCATGAAAAACCCCCGCCCTCACAAAAAAGGCGGCGCCACTGGCCCAGAATACAGGCTGGGCCTCATCGTACTGACCATGATCCGCTTCGCACACATCAAAAACCCGGCCCCTGCAAAATGGATATCCAAATGAATCAATCCATCCTCCCGCTCCGCCGGCATATTCAAATTGGTCCCTGTGCTGCCAGGAAAGGATCTTCGGCTGACAGGCAGCAATCTTAGGATCGGACTCCATCACCCGGATCACGGGCTCTATCCAGCCTGGTGTTACTTCCACGTCTGAATTCAGCAACACATAATAATCCGAATCCAATTTTTGCAAAGCCAAATTGTACCCCTTCGCATATCCTTCGTTGTGTGGAGAAGGCAACACTGCAATGCCGGGATAATGATTGGCGAGGAAATTCAGGGAATCATCGGTGGAGCCATTGTCGGCCACCAGCACTCTGAGCCCGGGATAGGTACTGCGAAGCAGAGCAGGAAGGAACTGCTCCAGGAAGGCGCGCCCATTCCAATTCAAAATAACAACAGCAACGGAAGGTTGAAGATTCAATGCAGCCTAATTATTTTCCAAAAATAATGGAAGCACCATAAAGGTTTGATATTTTTATCGGGGCAACGGATGGCGGGATAAGAGCAACGGATTTTTGCCGGATCCCGAGAGATGGAAATCAGTTTGTTGCTGAGCGTGAAATCAATGACCCGGCATCCAATATGACCCGCTTCTTCGTTTATGATACAACGTTTCCTCAATTGGCGTACTGCTTTGTCTATGGTGGCTATTGCC
>CALFNL010000400.1 GCA_937902875.1 uncultured Bacteroidota bacterium
GTTCAACCTGGTGGTGGGGGTTCGGGAAGGAGAGGGGGTTGCAATATTCGCATTCCCGGAATTCCACACTGTTTCAACAGAGGCATTACTTTCCTCAGAGGGATTTCCTCCTATACTAAAAGTAAGGGCCAGTGGTGATATAACATTTTCCACTTCAACCCGTTTCAATTGATTTTCCAATTCGCCTTCTAGCTGCCGTTCCAGGGTTTGCCAGTCCTTGACCTGCCCGTTCTGCTTCCATTCCTTTTCCAATTTTTTCCAATCGATATTTTCGATTACCTGTTTCCAGTGATTCAATTCGAGATTCAATTCCACCTTTCTGCTGCCGTCTTTGGAATTCTTAAAAAAAATCTGTGGCAAAAGCTGGTCGAAATTAAGATAGGAAAAATATCCCTCCGGAATTTTGATATTCCAGTTGAAATCTCCATTGGGCGGACCGGGCATAGCGGGTGAGGTCTGGGAACCCGACTCCTGACCTGGCAAGCCTGAAATTTCCGGCTTGGCAAGAAGTTGAGGATCCGTGGTCATGAATTTCCAATAAGCCCGGTCATTTATCAAATCCGATGCAGGCATTGAATCGTTTTCTGTCAACAAATTTTCATTCCGGGATGGGTCGATTTTGGGTTTGAGTGAAGGGCGCAGGGGATTCCTTGCTTCCGCTTTCTTTTCTGTAAAGAACATTGATTTTGGGTGTTCCGGGGTCTTCAAATTAGTCTCAATCCTGGCGCTTACTCTCGTATAGGAAGGCTTTGAAGACTCGGAGGGTGAAAGCCATGCCAGGGAAGTCAAAATAAATGCGATTGCAATCAATGCCATCAATTTCTGGCCATAATTAAAATTCCGGGTCTTTACATTCATGATTCTCTTAACCCTTCCCAACAGTTGGTTCTTGTTGCCGGTGGCCGCGATAGCAAGCTGCGAGGAATTTATCCTGAGTTTTTCCAGTGACAGGAGCGCTGCGGCATAGCCATGGGGATCACAATGAAAATGAAGCACAAAATCATCACAGCAATTTTCCCTTTCCTTCTTGAGAGAGCCCGCCAGCAGGTTGGCAAATGGATTAAAGAACAAGATGGTCTCAATTACCGAAACCATTATATTAATCAGGTAATCGTTTCTCTTAATATGTGAAAGCTCGTGCAATAAGATGGCTTCAACCTGTGCCATTGAAAGGTGATTGAATGTGGCCAGTGGGAGCAGGATAACGGGCTTGATAAATCCCAGAGTAGCCGGCACGTCGATCCATTGGCTGAGATAAATTCTTACCTGCCTGCCGATGCCGATCTTCTGACTGTATTTTTCCACCAGGTTCTCCCAGCATGATTCAACCGGCAACAAGCCGGTAGTTCTCAATTGCTGTGAATACAAATAGGCATTCACCAGCCGGAATGCCAGGAACAGTAAAACCAGCAGGTAGGCTGCAGATAAATAGGGGAGGTACTGATCCGCGCTAGCCAGAATATTGTTCCACCCTGTGGCGGAAAAAATTGTTGAAGGCGTATGAATTCCGCTTGTATCATTCAACGCCGGAAGGCTCGCAATGTATTGCTGCAGGGATTCCTGCTCCATATATTTTTGTAGAAGGCTAAAGCAAAACCAAACAAAGCCTGCCATCAGGAATCCGGTGGCAGCAAAGTGTTTCAAATATGGTTTAACTCTTCTTTGAATGCTGAAGCATACCTGGTAAATGATCCATAGTAAAGCCATTTGCCAAAAGCTGCTGGCTATGGCCCAACCCAATGCATACAGAAATGGGGAATGATATAAAGCATTCATGGCTTGCCCGTTTACTATTATTGTTTTTTCAGGTTATCCAACAGTCTTTGTATTTCTTCCAGTTCCTGCTGGCTGCTCTTGTGATTTCCAAGAGCCTGTATCACCAATTGCGCGGAGGATCCCGAGAAAAGCGTGTCAATCATCTTGCCCACCAAATGCTTTTGAGTTCTTTCCCTGCTCACGGCGGGCTGATAAATATGAGTCTTGGATGAATCATCCCTTGTGACCAGTCCTTTTTCAAACATGATTTGCATGAGCTTAAGTGTGGTGGTATATCCCACGTCCTTGGTCTGCATCAGATCTTCATGTACATCTCGTACAGTGGCCGAATTTCGCTGCCACAATACCTGCAGGATTTCCAGCTCACTCTCTGTTGGTTTAATAGCTCTGTTTTGTGCCATCTCTACGATTTATTTCGTAAGCTAATATACGACTGATTTCGTAACAGCCAAAACCATCTGTGAAATATTTGGAAAATTTTATAACCCGTGAAAATGAGGGATTGGCCATCAAGGCTCGAGGCCGGCTTTCTTGCGCAATTCTTTGGTAGTTTTAGTAGATCCGTCGTGGCTCCATCCGGGTGGCATGAACAGGTATCGGATTGAGTTTCTGAAAGAACCCGAACGGATTGCTTTCCCAAACATATCACCCCATTCCTTAAAAGCTATCACCAGGGGATTAAAACTTCGCAGGTTTGTAGTTAGTCCATAGCGTGGCCTTTCTTCTTCGGGTTGGAATGAATCAAATATCCTGTCCCAGATTATTAGGATCCCTCCATGGTTCCTGTCAAGGTATTTGAGGTCGCTGGAATGATGTACCCGATGATGGGAAGGAGTATTGAAGACAAATTCAATTGGGCGTGGCAATTTATCAATGGCTTCCGTATGGATCCAGAATTGATAGATCAGGCTGATCTGCTGCATCAGCAAAACTATTACCGGATCAAAGCCCAGCAAGGGCATCCAAAGCCAGAACAAAAAAGCACCGGCGAAATTTCCGGTCCATGTTTGCCTCAGGGCCGTGGAAAGATTATAGCGCTGCGAAGAATGGTGTACTACATGGGAGGCCCAAAACCATCTCACGCGGTGGCTCACACGATGAAACCAATAATACGAAAGATCATCGGCGAAAAATGCCAGTATCCACACCCACCACTGGTAACCCAAAGTAAAAATCCGGTAATGATACTCCAGCTCAAATGCGCCCAGAACCAAAATCTTCGAGAGAAATCCACTCAGCAAATTACCGATGCCCATGGCCAGGCTTGCATAGGTATCATTGCCCGAATAAAAGGCCTTGTTTTCTTTGTAGGAATACCAGGCTTCCAGCAAAAGCAGAATGAGGAAAAATGGGACGGCGTAATATAATAGCGCAGGAGGCATGCAAGCTTTTTTTCCTTTATGCTAATTTACTATCATTCCCTGTAAATTGCAGCCTCCCAATCAGGCAGCTTCCCCTTATTTAAGATTGACCCGGTTGGGATCTGGCTGAATGAGTTGGGAATGAGCCAATATCGGTTCCGCTTGTGAAAGGTCATTGAGCCTGAAGATTCCATTTTGCCCAGGGAAGGAGAAATATTTTTCATTTATCAATCCCCCTTTTTCCAAAGAAGCAATCAGGGGGTAGCCTACAAACTCACCGGAAATTTTCTCCTGGGCAGGTTTAAGAGTGGGCCCTGTAAATTGAATTTGCTTTTCTATTATCGCAAGATCCCTGGTATGATGTATCTGCGCCAGGGTAGGAGCGATCACCAGTGATACGATTGACATCAATTTAATGAGGATATTCATGGATGGACCTGATGTATCCTTGAACGGATCGCCCACTGTATCTCCGGTTACGGATGCTTTATGCGGTTCAGATTTTTTGTAGAACATTTCTCCGTTGATCTCAACACCCTTCTCAAATGATTTTTTTGCATTGTCCCAGGCGCCACCCGCGTTATTCTGGAATATGCCCATCAATACACCGCATACGGTTGCTCCGGCCAGGAAACCTCCAAGCGCTTCGGGCCCCAGGATGAAGCCTATGATGAGCGGAGAACTAATTGCAATGGCACCGGGAAGCATCATCTTCTTTATTGAAGCGTCTGTAGAAATGGCCACGCATTTATCGTATTCGGGTTTTCCTGTACCTTCCATGATGCCTGGAATGGTTCGAAACTGACGACGAACTTCTTCCACCATGGCCATGGCAGCCTGCCCCACCGCCTTGATGGCAAGAGATGAAAAAATGAATGGGATCATTCCTCCCACAAATAGAGAGGCTAAAACTTTTGCTTTATAAATGTCTATGCCTTTAATTCCTGCCACTCCAACAAATGCTGCAAAAAGAGCCAGTGCCGTGAGCGCCGCCGAAGCGATAGCAAATCCTTTTCCCGTGGCTGCTGTGGTATTCCCGACGGCGTCGAGCACATCGGTTTTTTCGCGCACTTCTTTGGGTAATTCGCTCATTTCTGCGATTCCGCCGGCATTGTCGGCAATTGGACCGAAAGCGTCAATGGCTAATTGCATGGCAGTAGTAGCCATCATTCCCGCGGCTGCTATGGCCACACCATAAAGCCCTGCAAAGGTGAATGACCCCCAGATTCCACCGGCGAGCACGAGTATTGGCAAGCATGTGGATTCCATACCAATGGCAAGTCCGCCGATAACATTCGTGGCATGCCCGGTTGAGGACTGCCTGATAATGCTGCGCACCGGGCGCTTACCCATTGACGTATAATATTCCGTGATGATGCTCATGAGGGTGCCAACCACAAGCCCCACTCCAATGGCCCCGAGCACACCCCATTTTGTGAATTCATGACCTCTCAGGGTCATTTGCTCAGGCAATACATAATAAACGAGGCCAATGGATGCAAGTGCCGTGAGCACAATTGAACCCCAGTTACCCATATTCAGGGCCTTCTGAATGCTTTCAGTATTCACGCCTGCCGTATCACTCACTTTCACAAAGAGGGTACCTACAATAGAAAAGATGATTCCCACGCCGGCAATAAGCATTGGTAAGAGTATGGGGGCGAGCCCTCCGAAGCGATCAACTGAAATAGTTTCCTGCCCAAGCACCATGGTTGCCAGAACGGTTGCCACATATGATCCAAAAAGATCGGCGCCCATACCGGCAACGTCGCCCACATTGTCACCCACATTATCCGCGATGGTGGCAGGATTCCGGGGATCGTCTTCCGGTATGCCGGCTTCCACTTTGCCCACAAGGTCAGCACCTACGTCTGCAGCCTTGGTATAAATGCCACCTCCCACGCGCGCGAAGAGAGCAATACTCTCCGCTCCCAGGGAAAATCCTGTCAGCACTTCTATGGCTTTCAGCATGGCGGCTCCATATTCTTTTGTGCCTGCTTCTATGCCACTCACAAATTCCATATAGAGGATAATAAATAGGCCACCCAGACCCAATACGGCGAGACCTGCCACTCCCAGACCCATTACGGAGCCACCGGTAAAGGAAACGGAGAGGGCCTTACTCAAACTGGTCTTGGCGGCCTGAGCCGTCCTCACATTGGCACGGGTAGCTACCCGCATTCCAATATATCCTGCAGTAGCGCTAAACACAGCACCAAAAACGAATGCCAGGGCTATCGCCCAGTGAGAATTGGGATTGGCCCCTGCCATGATGCCCAGGAGAATCGCAACGATTACAACAAAATATCCTAAAATCTTCCATTCGGCTCTCAGGAAGGCCATGGCACCCTCAGCTATATAAGTACTTATTTCCTTCATTCGGTCCGAGCCCGCATCCTGCCTTGACACCCAATTGAATTTTATAAAAGTATAAATAAGGCCTACAACACCCAATGCCGGCACGAGGTAAAATAGTTTATCCATAAACGTTGGTTCTTATGAAATAGGTTATGTTTAAGGGACGGCAAAAATAGGGGATTAGCTCCAATAATTCCCTTAGCCTTGTCAATTATTTCGGCTCAGGAAGCCTTGGGAAATAGAAATTCAGGCCGCGATTTTTCCCCGGAATAAAGAAGCCCTTCCATTGCTGAAAGGGCTCCAGGCAAAATATTGTGAGAATTGAGATACTAGTTTTTCACCAGTCTTTCCCTGATCCTCGTGGTATTTCCCGTTATTTCGAGGTTATAAACTCCCGAAGGCATATTGCTGAGATCATTCAGATAGAACTGGTTCATTCCAGGCATACCTGAAACATTGTAAGTCTTAGCCGTTCTGCCCATATTGTCTATCAATCGTACTTGGAGAACCTCCGCCTTGCTTAGTGAGAGCGATATGACCGTATTTCCTCTCGCAGGGTTGGGACTGATGAGCACCCTGTTTGAACCTCCTCCACTTGATCTGATTACTACCG
This sequence comes from uncultured Bacteroidota bacterium, assembly GCA_937902875.1. Taxonomy (GTDB): domain Bacteria; phylum Bacteroidota; class Bacteroidia; order Chitinophagales; family Chitinophagaceae; genus PSRI01. The sequence continues at coordinate 6,109 of CALFNL010000400.1, forward strand.
TATTGCTGAAAACATACTGCCCGTCTCTATCCACTTGCCTGAGTCGATAATAACTGACCCCATTCAGAGGATTGCCGTCAACAAAATTATATTCTGTGGTAGTACTGGAATTGCCTTTGGCATTTACAGATCCCACAGAGGAGAAATGAATGCCGTCCGCGCTTCTTTCAATTTCAAAATGATCGCTGTTTGATTCAGTACCTGTAGCCCAATGCAGGTTCACATTACCTGCTGCAGCCTTGGCATCAAAATAGAGAAGGGTCACTGGTAATACACCGGTGGCGACAACCATCCCGCTGAATTGCGAAGTGCTTCCCAAAGCAGAAGTTGTGCCCACCCCGTCACTGATAGCAAGGGCCTCGATGCCGTCGCCAGAACCGCCACCGGTAATGGGAGCAGCAAGATTTGCCGCGGGTATGGTGAATGAAAATCTATTCGCCGTAAAAGTTGAACCTGGGAATGTTCCTTCCTGGGCCTGAGTATAAGCGGAAGTGGCTGCATCAGCATCAGACCCGCTCCCTTCAGTAGCGCTCACGAGATAGGTTTTTCCCTCTTGGAATTGTATAATTGAAGAACAGGGATTATTTGGAACTCCTTCTACTTTATAGAATTGAATGGTACTGCCTGGCAGGGCCCATCCGGTGAAAGTGATGCTTGCTGCCACTCCAAGTATTACATTTTCTAATACCGGGTGATCGTATAAATCATTCGGCAGGAAAGAGGAAGGGGATGAAGGTGCACCCTGGTTGGGTGAGGGACAAGTGCCAAGGTTCAGATTGATTGCGAACCTTCCATTGGCATAATAGGAATTCCGTGAAAAGCGGTTTCCAGCGGTTGACCCCGCATGAGTTGTGAATATGCCAGTGCCATCAACACCATTATTGGCAATAACGTTTGCTTCCAGGGCATCGGAGGTTCCATTGTCATCACTCCCGATAATATTGTTAAACGCGCCGCTGGCCGTATTGCTTACAAATCCAACTCCAAAGTTTGTATTGCCATGTGCGGTAACTCCGTCCAATCCTACTCCAATGGAATTCCCGGATACTCTGTTATTGATAGGCGCTCCTCCAATTCCACCCTGGTCATAGATTGTAACTCCATTCCAGAGGTTGGAGCAAATAAAATTCTTTTCATTGGCTTCGCCGGCGCTCCCATCTCCATTAACTCCGATTGTATTATTAGTTGATCCCCATATAATAACACCTGATCCCAGGGGGATAATACCATTAGGAATGTTTCCTGCCGCATTGCCATTCTTAAAAAGCCCGATTATATTGCCCGCAACAGTTGTATAATTGGCATTCAGCATTGCCACCCCATTCCCGTTATTCGATATGATATTTCCTTCAATGGCATCATTCACATTGTCTCCGTTGGTTCCTATCAGGTTCAGTTGGCTGGCGTTGGCTGGAGCGCAATTAACAAAATTCACACCATTCCTGCCATTCTTTGCTGCTCCATTGCCGGTTCCATCCACGCCCAGGTAATTGCCAGACACATTGGAATTAATGGCGTTTTCAATATATACTCCATCATTATTATTAGTAATGGAAGGATTATTGGAACTTATTACATTCCCTTCATTCGCGTCATTCGTACCACTTAAGTCGGAGCCGATATGAATGTTACTATGAATATTGGCACCGCCAACCACATTAATCCCGTGATTAGCGTTACCAAGACGTCCCTGTGTCTCGGCGCCCGGAATACTGCCGCTGGCATCAAGACCGATATTGCAGCCCCAGACAAAGAAATGATTCCTGCTGGATGCTCCATTCGCCAGCGTGATTCCGTTACCATTAAAATTATAAACGGCTATCCCACTAATTGTAACATCACTGGCATCTACGGTTAAACCATCTCCCGAAGGCATGAGATCTCCATCAATGCCAACATTAATCACACGTGTGCCTCCACCAACCTGACCCTGCACGGAGCCTGGCTGACTATAGCCGTCAATCGTTACAGATTCTGTAATAGTAGGAAGGGGATTATTTGTTATTCCTACAATTTGAACGCCCCCCCCCGGAATATTGAACTGAATGACATCAGGACCACCGCCTCCATTGGCCGTGGTATTCGCATTATTAATTGCTTCCCTCAAACTGCCCGGAGTAGGAGTTGCATTATTGCCATTGTCCAAACCCGTGGTTACAGTGAAAGTGGTTTGTGCCTGAATATTCGTGGCGAAGCCGCCCGTGAAAAGAAGTAAGCAAATAAGTTTGTAAATTTTTTTCATGGCCATAGATGGTTTTGATTCACTAGATGGTTTAAATTCATTAACGTCCAAATGAAGTCAAGGGTTGGGGGGATCGCAGGCCTTTTGTGGAATTGGATAATATAACCGCGGGAATATTTATAAGAAGATTCCTGATACAGTTTCACTACTAAAGTAAGACCTTATGGGCAAATACCAAAAGGAAAACGCTTATTTCTCAAATTGGGCGCATATCCGCAAATGAAGTGTCATGTATTAGCTAACAATATTTTAATATACGAAACATGGAAGGTTCATTGCCGGTAGAATATTTTTTTTATGGCCGCGGGCATAGCGTTGCAAATATCTCCAGCCATCATGGCTTCCTGCGACCATTCTTCTGCGGCGATATCACCTGCCAGACCATGCAGGTAAACCCCTGCCAGGGCAGTCTGTACGGCGCCATAACCCTGTGCCAGTAATCCGGTTAGTATTCCGGTAAGCACATCGCCACTGCCTGGTGTTGCCATACCTGCATTTCCTGTGGGGTTGAAGAATCCCCTTCCTTCGGGCATGGCAATGAAACTATAATGCCCTTTCAATACTATGAATACTTTCAAGGCCCTGGCCTTTTCCAGGGCCAGTTCCAGTCGCTCAAAGTCATTGGAACTGCCGCCAAATAAGCGCTCGAATTCCTTTGGATGCGGCGTGAGGATTGAATTGGCAGGGATGAATTCATACAGGTCTTTTCTTGCTGAGAGAATGTTCAGCGCGTCCGCGTCAATCACCACCGGTCCTTTGGCCGATAAGAACAATTCTTCCAGAACAGATCGGAAGAGCGTCGTGTAGGGAAAGAGTGTAGATTTCGGT
>CALFNL010000401.1 GCA_937902875.1 uncultured Bacteroidota bacterium
TTGATCAGTTAACAGAACCAATTAAAAAAACATTGACTCAAAAATAATGGCCATCAGTCGGAGCAAAATACGGAACCTGGTCGTCTCCTCATTGTGGATTTCAATGGGAGCGGGCCTGATTGTGTTGCTACTGGCGGCCATTCAGAGAAAGAATACGAGGATCTGCAAGGGGTTCGAGATCGTGATCCGGGGCTCGGGTAATAATGTTTTTGTGGGCAAGAAAGATGTTCAAAGATTGCTGAACATTAGCGATGCAGACGTGATTGGAAAGGAGCTGGGGCAATTCAGGCTGGAAAAAATGGAAAACAAACTGGAAAGGAATGTTTGGATTAAGCATGCGGAATTATTTTTTGACAATAATGAATTATTGCAGGTTAAAATAACCGAGCGCGAACCCATTGCAAGGATTTTCACCGCTGCCGGCGCCAGTTTTTATATTGACAGTAGCCTGGTTCGAATGCCTCTCAGCGAAAAATTTAGCGCCCGCGTGCCGGTATTCACCGGCTTCCAAGTAGTTCATTCGGGCTTGACCCGGTCAGACAGCAGCCTGCTGCAGGATGTAAAGAATGTGAGCCGGTTTATTTCTGCCAAACCATTCTGGATGGCTCAGATAGCACAGGTAGATATCAATTCCGCAGGGAATTTTGAAATGATCCCTACGATTGGCGACCATATTATTTTATTTGGCGATGGCACTGACATAGAAAAAAAATTCAGACGCCTCTATATCTTCTACGTTAATGTAATGAGTAAAATCGGGTGGAATAAGTATGCGGCGATAAATGTGCAGTTCAAAGGGCAGGTAGTGGCTACAAGAAAGGAAGGAATAAATAAAAATGCAGCCAGGGATACAACAAGGGTTAACCTGCTTCTTAACCAGATGATGGCCAGGTCTCCTCAGCAATGGATGGGCTCCGATACCCAGCATCGTGCCCTACCAAACTACCCCGCAACCGGGCCCGTTGCAACCCGTAATACTGCTACCCCATTGAAGACTTTGGCTGGTTCCAGGGAAGGGTACCCTGTAAAACCCAATGCTGCAAAGTCGGCTTTGGATTCAAAACCAAGGCCCAGGGCCCTGATGCCCAAGGCGAGCCCATAGAGAATAGGGAATTCAGGAATTGATGATCCGGCCCTTTAGACTGAAATTATTAAAATCCCGAAAGGGTGACTTAAATATAAAAACACAACCATGAACAGCGAACAACCCATTATTGTAGGTCTGGATATCGGCACCACCAAAATTGCAGCTATAGCTGGCCGTAAGAATGAATATGGTAAACTTGAAATCCTTGGCTTTGGCAGAGCCAATAGCAATGGTGTGCAGCATGGAATGGTCCTGAATATTGACCAAACCATCAAAGCCATTCAGACCGCCCTCGAAAATTGCTATGCCTCCAATCCAAACCTGGAGATCAATGAAGTGTATGTAGGCATTGCGGGCCACCACATCAAGAGCCTTCAAACGAGGGGTGATATCGTGCGCCATAATACGGATGAAGAGATCATGCAGTCGGAAGTGGAGCAATTGGTCCGGGATCAATACAAGACATATATACCCGCCGGAGACCAGATCATAGACGTGATTCCGCAGGAATTCACTGTTGATAATTTTCAGAATATTCCCAATCCCATCGGTTACAGCGGGGTGAAAGTAGGCGCCAATTTTCACATCATAACGGGTGACAAGAATGCGATCCGGAATATCAACAGGAGCGTGGAAAAATCAGGGCTCTGTGTAAAGGACCTGGTATTGCAACCGCTTGCTTCGGCCGCCGCGGTCATGTGTGAGCAGGACCTCGAGGCCGGCGTGGCGATAGTGGACATTGGCGGCGGCACAACAGATATGGCGGTATTTTATGAAGGTATTTTGAAGCATACTGCCGTTATTCCATTCGGAGGTGAGAATATCACGAATGATATCAAGACGGGTCTGGGAGTTTTGAAAACCCAGGCCGAGCAAATGAAAGTGCAGTTCGGCAGCGCCCTGGCCGATGAAGCAAGAGGCAACGCCTATATAACCATCCCGGGATTACGTGGCATGGCGCCCAAGGAGATCAGCGTGAAAAACCTGGCAAATATCATCCAGGCACGCATGAGTGAGATCATGGATTTTGTGACATATCACCTGAAGCAGGTTGGCCTGGATAATAAGATGTTGAATGGGGGTGTGGTGCTCACTGGCGGCGGCTCACAATTAAAACACCTGATCCAGCTAACGGAATATGTAACTGGTCTGAATGCGAGGATCGGCTATCCCAATGAACACCTTGCGGCGGGTCATATTGAAGAAATGGAAAAACCCATGTATTCCACTTGTATCGGATTAATACTGAAAGGATATAATGTATATGAAAACCTGGTGGCCAGAGAAAAATATAAGGCCATGCCGCTGAAAGAAGAGAAGGGCGAATCGCAAAGGGAGGCCGACACCAAATTACTTTCGGAAGAAGGGATTGGAATCGTAAAGACCAGAAAGCGAAAAAATCTGAAAGAATTTATGGATTCAATAAAAGGCGGACTGATTGAACTGTTTAAGGAAGAAGGAGACGAAAAATTGAATTAATAGGTTGGCACAGTAAGGGATAACCGTAGTTCTTGAAATTTTACTAACCATTAATCATTCATCAACAGCTCATGCAGGAAGTTTGAGTGCTCCGGTATGGGGAAAAATCTGAACATCATGATTCATTTTGATTTGCCGAAGGAAAAGTCATCCATCATCAAGGTAATTGGTGTTGGCGGAGGAGGAAGCAATGCGGTAAACTATATGTTTAGCCAAAGCATTGAAGGCGTCAATTTCATCATCTGTAACACAGATGCA
>CALFNL010000402.1 GCA_937902875.1 uncultured Bacteroidota bacterium
ACGGTTCAGTTCTTCCATTGCCAGTTTTCGCATGATGCAAAGATAATGGACTAATTTATGGTGAAAAGCGATGGTGGCAAGGCATTAGTGGGTATGCCTGCCAACATTTACGGTGAAGGCTGCCGCACAATAAGCTCTCCTGAACCCGGATGAAGCTGGTTCGGCATGGATCAGAGTTTCATGACCTTTTTCAAGACTGTTTCTCCACCGGCTCCCATAAACCTCAAGAAATATATTCCTGCGCCCCATCCCTTCATATCCAGTTCATAAGTATTGGTTCCGCCTCTCGCATTGGCCTGGTAAATGGTCATGATCCTTCCTACGGCATCCGTAACCTGAATCTCTATGACCTGGTCATTCTTTGAATCCAGGGAGATGGCCCCCCTGCCTGATACCGGATTGGGATAGATCTTCACAATCATGGTTCCGTTTTGATTTTGCGGCCAGTCCCGGCAAGGCCCCATATTGGGAATATTGTCGTCGATCCATTTCAATCGTGCCGACACCCAGGATTTCAACTGGCTGATTTCACCGGCATAACTGGTAGGGATAGGCGCTGGATTGGGCCAAACGTATTGGCCCAGGATGGGCCATCTTTGAAAATGCCTTTGCTGCGCTTCCGCCACCAGGCCATTCACGGAATCTATCAATTGATTCATACGGGTATCCCTCAGGGAAGATTGTCTCAGCTCCTTCCAGCGACAGCGTAGCGATCCTTCAAAAGCCGTGTCAGTCATCAGGCGATCCCACCAAAATGGCACCTGCCAATAATCTCCGGGGCATACATAATTGAAACCATAGGCCCAACCTTCAATGCTACTGCCGGAGCAGTAGTCGGCATTCCGGAAAGCAAGGTCATAGTCCCATACCGGTCCCGCGATTATTTTAGGATTCTTGCTATTACGGTCCTTATGAAAAAAACTGCTGAGGCGATAGGCATCCACGTTCCGGCTCACGGCGTTCACTATGAAAAAATCTATGAAAGAAGGAAGATCCGCAAAACGGCGCACGCCATTTACCGGATGCTGGTATTGCGGCCCGGCGAGGGCGTTCTCAAAACTGTCCACATAACTTTTAATATAGTTCTTCTGCTCCGGAACAATGTTTTCCGGTTTGGGAAAAACATAGTCGAATTGCTCCGAAGCCGATGGTGCATTGGGGGGAGGATAGGAAGAGAACCAGCCCGTAGCCTCCTTATCAAGACTGAAAATATATCCGCCCGTTAAGGCATCCCCACTTATATCACCCGCTCCCATCTTGGTAACATTCACGCGATTGCCGTTGCGTTTTATTTTTTCCATGAACACATATACGCCAACATAATCGCCATTGAGCACCACCTCAACATAACGGCATCTCGCTGCCCACTGCCCCATTTCCCTCGCCATGGTATAAGCCAGGAAATTGCGCATTAGTGTCTTGTCGGTATAAGGCGCATACATTACCCAATCGCTCTCTTTTGGCATTCCCAAAATTGAGTTGTCAACGGAATTGCCAGAAGCATCTTGTAATTCAAGGCTATATGATTTCATGGGAAACATCTGCGACGATTGGCCCCTCACTTCTATTCCTATCTTACCATTGTAATTGTTGAAGGAATCGGTAATATTATTCCGCAGCCCCACTCCGTTGAATATCACTCCCATATCGGCGGTAATTTTGGGATCATCGGGGATTGACTGGCCATTGGTATTGATCACGACTATGGGAAGGTCAGACGAACTGAAAGGAATGGTTTGGGCATGGCTGATAAAACCCATGGAGGAAATAGCCATCAAAAGGGCAGCGGCTTTGGTCATGAGAGTCATTTTGAGTGAGTAAATTTAATGAGAAATTAGCGCTTTTTACATGGTATTATCCGCGTTCGGCAGAGGAATGATCTGCTTCCGGGAGGCTTAATAGGATTACAAGTTCCTACTTCCTTATTTTTGCAAACCTGTAAGTTGCAATCCCTGGTAAGGCATTTATTCCGCAGAATTGAAAGTTCATTTTCAAGCTTATGCAGGATGGAAGGACTCGGGTGGAATGAAATGGGGGCGGGAATATTCTTATACCATTATGTCTAAAGCCATAGCAGATACGCCTTTGATGCAGCAACACCGCGCGGTGAAGCAAAAATATCCCGATGCCTTATTATTGTTCAGGGTGGGAGATTTTTACGAAACTTTCGGGGAGGATGCCATCATTGCATCGAAGGTCCTGGGCATAACTCTCACCAGAAGGAATAATGGCGGAGCGGCTTCGTCTGAACTGGCCGGTTTTCCATTTCATGCGCTTGACACCTATCTGCATAAACTGGTCAAGGCCGGTTATCGTGTGGCAATCTGCGACCAGCTTGAGGATCCCAGGCAAGCCAAAGGAATCGTAAAGAGGGGCGTTACTGAAATGGTAACACCCGGCGTGGCCATCAATGACAAACTGTTGGAACATAACAGTAATAATTTTCTGGCAGGTATTCATTTTGGAGAGAAGGTCACCGGACTTGCCTTTCTGGATATTTCTACTGGAGAATTTTTTGTTGCCGAAGGAGATATTGAATATGCTGACCGCCTCCTGCAAAGTCTCAAGCCGGCCGAAGTGATATTCCAGCGAAATTTCCAAAAGCATTTCAAGGAAACATTTGGCGCGAAGTTCTATACTTACGCAATCGAAAGCTGGTTATTTGATGAAGCCTATGCAACCGAAAGTCTGCTGAAACAATTTGGCACCATGTCACTCAAGGGTTTTGGAATCGAGGACATGCACGCGGGCATCATCGCCGCCGGCGCGGTATTGCATTATCTCAAAGACACAGAACATCCCAACCTCCAGCACATTACGGCTATTCAGCGTATCGACAGGGAAGATCATTTGTGGATGGACCGGTTCACTATACGAAACCTGGAGCTCCTGGGCAGTTCCATTGAAAACGGACAAACGCTGCTGCGGGTACTGGACAATACAGTTTCGCCTATGGGAGCACGTTTACTAAAACGTTGGATGCTGTTGCCGCTGAAAGATATCCGGAAGATCAATGAAAGGCTGGACCTCACGGAGTTTTTCATCAGGGAGGTGGAATTGCGGGCCAAACTCTCACAACATATCCGGCAGTGTGGAGACGTGGAAAGACTAACGAGCAAAGTGCCCATGAAAAAAATCAACCCGCGGGAGTTGAGGCAGATCGCGAGGGGATTGCAACATATTGAAGAAATCAGGAAATTTTCAAACCCTGCCGAAAACGATTACCTGAGGCGGTTAGGCGATGCCCTGAATCCCTGCCATTATATTCTTGAAAAAATAAACAGGGAAATAGTCGAAAACCCACCCGTGCAATCCAACAAAGGAGGCATCATGGCCACGGGGATTCACCAGGAACTGGATGAGCTGCGGCAAATCGCTTCGGGAGGTAAGGAATACCTCCTGCAAATCCAGCAAAAGGAAATGCTGGCAACGGGTATCAACTCCCTGAAAATAGGATTCAATAATATATTCGGATATTATCTGGAAGTGACGCATGCGCATAAGAACAAGGTGCCTGCCGACTGGATAAGGAAGCAGACGCTGACCAATGCGGAGCGATATATAACTCCGGAGCTGAAACACTATGAAGAGAGGATTACGGGCGCGGAGGAAAAGATCATCCTCATAGAATTGCAATTGTACGAAAAACTCCTTCTTGAATTGCAGGACTATATTTCTCCCATGCAGGTAAATGGCAATATCCTGGCCACGATGGATGTATTGCTTTGCTTCGCAAACAATGCTATACAATTCAATTACAAAAAACCCCGCTTGCACGAAGGACTGGAATTGGATTTGAAGGAAAGCCGCCATCCCGTGATCGAGAGAAATCTCCCGGCAGGTGAAACTTATGTTGCCAATGATATCCAGTTAGATCCGTCATCCCGGCAGGTCATCATCCTCACCGGACCAAATATGAGCGGAAAGAGCGCACTGCTGCGGCAGACGGCGCTGATCACATTGATGGCGCATATGGGGAGTTTTGTGCCGGCACAGGTTGCGAATATTCCCTTCACTGATAAGATTTTCACACGGGTGGGAGCATCCGATAATTTGAGCGGCGGAGAATCCACATTCATGGTGGAAATGAATGAAACGGCCAGCATCATCAATAATATTTCCAGCAGAAGCCTGATCCTCCTTGACGAGATTGGAAGAGGCACATCAACCTACGATGGAATTTCCATTGCCTGGAGCATTGTTGAATTCCTGCACGCTTCCCCGCATGCACCCAAGACCCTTTTCGCTACCCACTATCATGAACTGAATGAATTGGAAAATAAATTGCCCCGGGTGAGGAATTTCCATATCACGAATAAAGAAGTTGGTAATAAAATTATTTTCCTGCGCAAACTGGAACCCGGTGGCAGCACGCATAGCTTCGGAATACATGTGGCAAAAATGGCGGGTATGCCTCCGGCTCTGATAAACCGTGCAAACGATATTCTGAAACAATTGGAAGAAAGCCGGGAAGTTAAAGAAGACGAGGCATTGTCCAAGCCGGCAAATCAAGATCTGCAGCAGTCTGTGAAATCCATTTCCGCTCCTCAAATGCAACTCTCCATTTTTGATGCGCATACCGAAACCTTTGACGAAATCAGAAAACTCCTGGAACAGACCGATATAAACAGGCTTACCCCGGTTGAGGCCCTGCTGAAATTAGACCAGATCAAAAAATTACTACATTAAAAAACGCTCATTCATTTTGGAATGGCATTCCCTCAGGAATCCTGCAAAGTGGCCATGGTTCCAACCATGTATTTATCTGATCACAAATAACTCATCCACCAATATTTGCGGCTACTCTTGATTTTGTTATACCACCTGCATGGCAGATAGAGAAGTAATACAACAAAGATCCAAACGCCATAAACAACACAAAGGACGTATCCATA
>CALFNL010000403.1 GCA_937902875.1 uncultured Bacteroidota bacterium
TGTATAAGATTCTCTGTTCGGATCATCAGTGTATGCCGAATCAGATTTCCTGTTGGCCCTGCTATCCTCTATTCCACCGGCCACTCCCCAATAATCCCCGCAATCCCCTTCCTGTATCTGAAATTCCTGAGAACGCATCCAGAATCCGTAATCAACACCGTGAGGCCCCACCGCATGATATAAGAGACCGCTGTCTTTTTTCTTCCCCTTTTTTGAAGGAACGATTTGATTACCCCATTTAAACATGAGCCGTAGATGATAGTTTTGAAATTCCTTTTGGGTGGATATGCCTCCCGAAATCTCGCCCGATATACGAATTACTCTTTCGTGATCCTGCTCAACCACACTGAATACCTGACGGGGATCATTGTTTAAACCAAGTGGCAATTCTTTAGAATTCATGCCGGAAGCATCGCTTGTCGGTCCAAGGTAGGTATCCCATCCCGCAAGGTCTTTTCCGTTGAACAAGGCAATCCATTTGTGGTTGTGGCGGCTGGAAGATAAAAGGAAACTGAGGCCAAAGGCAACAAGGACAAGGCTGGCGAGAAAAATGCGGGCTCTCATGTCATGATAATTTAAGAATTTGATATGAATGTACTCATTTAAAGCTGTCCCCGGGCCGAAAATTTAGATACATCCATAGTTTTCAAATTCACACAATCTATATTCGGATAGCTCATTTCAGGAATGTGGCTTAGGGGTGTTCAAATTTCCAATAATTTAAATGTGAGCTTCCTGATCCTGATTATTCATATCGGAAAATTCGGGCCTGATTCTGACAGCCATGGAGACAATCTTAATCAGGAATGAGTAAATCGTTTTCGCAGGAACTATCTGAGATTTGTTTCAACGCTCACCTGACCAGATTATTTTTTTCGGTATCTTTAGAACAACAAAGGTTATTTGCATATGCTCCGGCTTGCTGACCAGGCAAATATGATTACCAATTCATACATTTAATTATCTGCAATAAACCCAATAGCAATGAAAGAAAAAAAACGCTCTTCTCAAGGGCCTTCATCCGGCCGTCGTAAATTTATTCGTAACATGGCATTGACGGGGGCAGGGTTTTACATAGTACCCAGACACGTGCTTGGTGGCCAAGGTTATATAGCCCCCAGTGACAAATTACTAATAGCGGGTGTGGGAGGCGGTGGAAAAGGTGGTGATGACATTCGCCACTTTGCAAAAAGCGCTAATGCAGAAATTGCATTTATATGCGACGTTGACGATCGCCAATCGGCAGGCAGCCTGAAACAATTCCCCAAGGCAAAATATTATCATGACTGGAGGGAAATGTTTGAAAAGGAACGCAAGAATTTTGACGCGGTATCTGTGGGCATCCCGGATCATAACCATGCCGTAGTGGCATTCCATGCCATGCAGTTAGGCAAACATGTATATGTTCAGAAACCCCTCACCCACGATATTGACGAAGCGAGGATATTAACGGAGGCGGCCAAACGATACAAGGTGGTGACTCAAATGGGTGACCAGGGATCATCAAATGATGGGGTGCGTGTTTTGAAAGAATGGCATGATGCCGGAATTATTGGTGATGTGCATACCGTATATTGCTGGACTAACCGTCCCGTATGGCCGCAGGGAATTGCCTGGCCCGGTGATAAGCCTCCTGTGCCGGCAGAATTGAATTGGGATTTATGGCTGGGTACGGCAGGCTCCAGGGAATATGAAAATAATGTAGTGCCTTTTAACTGGCGTGGCTGGTGGGATTATGGTACGGGTGCATTGGGTGACATGGGTTGCCATATAATAGGGCCGGTTTTTAAGGTCCTGGAGCTGGGTTATCCAACAGAAGTCAATTGCAGCGTCAGCACAATATATTCCGGAAATTTTCAACAGGCAAATTTCCCCGATAGCGGACCCGTATCTTCTTCGGTTCATTTCAAGTACGCGGGCAAAAGTGGACAGGAGATCCGCCTGCATTGGATGGACGGAGGCATTCAGCCCGAGCGCCCCGAAGAATTGGGGCCGAATGAAATCATGGGCGATGGAGGCAATGGAGCTTTGTTTATAGGTACCAAGGGTAAGATGATGTGCGCAACCTATGGGCTGAATCCACAATTGCTGCCAACATCCAAAACAAAGGAAACATCGGTTCCCCAAAAATATCCCAGGGTGCCAAATGGGGCGGAAGGACATTATGGCCAGTGGATCGACGCCTGCATTGCCGGCTATGGTAAGGCGGTAGTGGATTCGCCTTTTGAAACCTATGCGGGACCTCTTACGGAATGCATTCTCATGGGTAACCTGGCAGTAAGGAGCTTTAACTACGCCGAGCCCAGGAATAATGGCAGAGGATTCAGTTATCCGGGAAGAGGGATCACGCTGCAATGGGATGGCCCCAACATGAAAGTCACGAATTTTGATAGAGCCAATCAGTATGTAAAGAGGCAGTACCGCGAAGGTTGGCCGTCTTTGAAGTTCTGATGAGCAGATTGAAATTACGGTAGGCTTTACCGTTATCATGCACCCAGCAAAGCTGAAAATCTTTAATGGAAAAATAATCACTCCTGGTGGCATCATTCGAAACGGAACACTCATTATTTCGGGTGATGCCATCGAATTGGTTACAGGGGCTCCGGTTGAAATTCCTGGCGCTGTAGAGATTGATGCCGGGGGAAAATACATTTCACCGGGATTTATCGATATGCACGTGCACGGCGGCGCCGGCCATGATTTTATGGATGGCAACAGGAATGCCTTTCTTGAAGTGTCGAGAATGCACGCAAGACATGGCACCACAGCCATGACGCCCACCACCCTGACCTGTGAAAAAAGGGATATCCTGCAATCCCTGCACCTATATGAAGAAGCCTCGAAAGAAAACCTGTGGGGCTCACAGTTCATTGGCATGCACCTGGAAGGACCCTATCTCGCGATGAGCCAACGTGGGGCGCAGGACGCCAGGTATATTCGCGATCCTGATCCAAAAGAATACAGGGAAATACTGGAGCGGCAGAACCCTGTAAAAAGGTGGAGCGCGGCGCCTGAACTAAGAGGAGCCCTGGAATTTGGCGACTATATTCAATCCAAGGGCGTAATGCCTGCAATCGCCCATACGGATGCCATTTATGAAGAGGTATCGGAAGCATTCAAGAGAGGATACCGTCATGCCACTCATTTTTATTCTGCCATGTCTGGCGTAACCCGTCGCAATGGTTACCGTTATGCGGGTGTTATTGAAAGCGCCTACCTGATCGATGATATGACTGTTGAGATCATTGCGGATGGCGTTCACCTTCCCGCTCCCCTGCTGAAATTGGTATATAAGCTGAAGGGAGCGGAAAAAACGGCATTGGTTACGGATGCCATGCGTGCTGCAGGTATGCCACCAGGTGAGAGCATACTCGGGAGCCTGAAGAGTGGGATCAAAGTTGTGGTAGAAGATAATGTAGCTAAATTGCCCGACCGGAGTTCTTTTGCAGGAAGTGTCGCCACCGCCGACCGCCTGGTTAGAAATATGATAAACCTGGCCGAAGTGCCCTTGGTGGACGCCGTTAGGATGATGACCGCCACCCCCGCTTCCATCATGGGATTATCCGAAACCAAAGGATCATTAAAAACAGGAATGGACGCAGATATTGTGATTTTTGATGAAGATATCAGGATTGACAAAACGATCATCAAAGGAAGGGTTGTTTACGCTCGCTGACACCATGAACCCTCCTGCTGATCATTCCCTTAATTTTTCAAGCAACATGAATACTGAAACAAAGGTTGACAAACTCGTAACCAGGATCTACCCCAGCAGGAAAGAAATGGGGATCGCGGCCGCGGAGGCAGTAGGCAAAACCATTGCCGGACTTTTGTTGCGGCAGGAGGAGGTTAATATCATTTTCGCGGCGGCGCCCTCACAGAATGAATTCCTGGAATCATTGTGCGGATATACGCATTTGGATT
>CALFNL010000404.1 GCA_937902875.1 uncultured Bacteroidota bacterium
GCTCTTTCCTCCGGCAAAAAACCCGAAGAATTCTTATTGCCTTTAGGATCATGAATGTCTATCGCCTGGTGGGCAATATTATAGTCGCCACACAAAATCATTTGCGGATATTTTTTCTTGAGTTTGGTGATATAGCGGAAAAATTCATCGAGCCATTGGTATTTGAATTCCTGACGTTCGCCACCAGAAGTGCCGGAAGGAAAATAGGCATTGATCAACCTGAGGGAACCGAAATCCATCTGGATCACGCGACCTTCTTCGTCACTGGGGCCATGCCCGTTGCCATATTGCACATGATCGGGCTTTAACTTACTGAATACGGCCACGCCACTATATCCTTTCTTCTGCGCCGAAAACCAGTAATCCATATATCCCATTTCGTGAAATTGAAGATGATCTATATTTTCCCTGGAAGCTTTTGTTTCCTGCACGCAGATCACATCGGCCGGATCGGTCCTGAGCCAGTCCAGGAATCCCTTGTTGAT
This sequence comes from uncultured Bacteroidota bacterium, assembly GCA_937902875.1. Taxonomy (GTDB): domain Bacteria; phylum Bacteroidota; class Bacteroidia; order Chitinophagales; family Chitinophagaceae; genus PSRI01. Next base: position 486 of record CALFNL010000404.1, read on the forward strand.
GGCGGCTCTGATGCCGTTCACATTATAACTGATGATTCGCATAATAGAGTAATGAGTTTCTTATTGAATCGGAATGCTCCTTCCCAGAGGGAAATTGATTCCAAGGTTTAAAATTAACTCATAAGTTGCGAATGCCTGCCTGGCCGTTCCCTTATAAATTTTCAGGTTAGAATACCTCGCATAGTCCAGCTTATTGCAGAATTCAAGGTAAATGCGCTCAAAAAATGTCGCCTTCAGCGCCCCTTCTGCTCCAACATTCCAGCCTCCCAGTTGAAAATGAGGCTTATTCTTATCTCCAAAAAAACTGTTCTCTACGTGAGGGATGACAGGCCCCAGACCCGCTTTCCCAAGAAAATCCAGCCGGAAAACGCTGTTCGTTTTAGACTGGTGGATCGTCCATCGCTTCACCAAATTGAACAGAAGAAAATTTGCTCCATTGTTAAGATAATAATAAAAACCATTGAAATCTGAGAATAAGATACTGCTATCCACGGCCCTTCCATGCAGGACTCCTTTGATATGCGCCTGCTGATTGTCGGTGAAAATAAACTTCGTATGGTCAAAATTGATTTCAAAGGCAAGGCCTTTTTCACGATCAAAAAAATACCCCAGCCTGTAATTATATTGGGGAATGGTGATATCCTTTTTCAGCAATCCTTCATCCCACCCCCGGTGGTCATTCCCCTTAATATTCCGGAAACTGTAATTATTCTGGAGTTCAGGCTGGCTAACATGCACATTACTGCGGGTGAACCATTCCGTATTATATCCCCATGAAAAATAAAATTCTCCTCTTCTTTCTGTTTTAGTTTGAGCAGCGGGTAAGGATGGAATTGACAATACAAATACAACCGTAATCGCTACAGTTCGTAGAGATCTCATTAATAAAGCCGTGATTTTAAGTGTTAACCTGATTCCCTGATCTCAGCTACTGGCAGCAAAATTCTTCTACTACATCCGGGTGGTGGCTGATTATATTTTCAGGAAAGTTTTCATCGCCTGGTGAGCAGGCAAACAAAAAGTATCGCAAATGTAAGGATTTCAAATTTCCGGGAAATGATTTTTGCATCAAATATCATATTCCAGGTTTGGTCTCAACCACCTTTCAACGTCTTCTTCGGGCATCCCTTTACGTTGGGCGTAGTCTGTCACCTGGTCCTTCAGAATCTTTCCCACGCCAAAGTATTGGCTTTGGGGATGAGAGAAATACCAGCCACTCACTGAG
>CALFNL010000405.1 GCA_937902875.1 uncultured Bacteroidota bacterium
AAAAATGCTCAAAGCCATTGCTATAGATGATGAGCCAATAGCCCTGGAAGTAATCAGGCAACTCGCTTCCAAAGTTTCACACCTGGAGCTAAGCGCCTGTTTCACCAATGTGTTTAAGGCAATGAATCACCTTCAGAAGGAGAAGGTGGATCTCATATTCCTGGATATAAAGATGCCGGATATGTCGGGCATTGATTTCCTGAAATCGCTGACCAATCCGCCCATGGTCATATTTACAACAGCCTATAGCGAGCATGCCGTTGAAAGTTTTGAACTTGACGCGATTGATTACCTGCTAAAACCATTTTCGCTTCCCAGGTTTCTCAAAGCATGCAACAAGGCGCAGGAACAATTCGAACTGAAAAAGAATGATGCAGTTCCCAATCCTAATCCGGAATCGATTTTCATCAAGAGCGGCTACCAGAAAATTCAAGTGCAATTTGACGATATCCTATACGTAGAGAGTACGGGTAACTACATGCAATTTGTATTGGAGAATCAAAAAATAGCCTCCCGACTTACCATGAGCGAAGTAGAAGCCTTATTACCCAATTCTGCTTTCCTGAGGATACATCGGTCATATATAGTGGCAAAGAAAAAGATATCTAAAATTGAGAAGAATAATGTCTGGATAAAACAGACAGAGCTTCCCGCCGGCCCAGCCTATATGAGTGAAATTGAGAAATTGCTGAAATGAAATTAAATAAGGGAACATCATACGAACGGGAATCCGCCCCGCCAGCTTAACCATTTCCCATTTTATCCACACTCAATTGCAGAGCAAGCAACCAGTGACGGTTTTAAATATATTTCAACCAGCCATCTTTGTGAGTTGCTTTATACCTGCCATACCAGAGACAGGGTTTGTACAACAGGCATACTACTGCTGTCCAAATCAAATAGACCAACCAAAGGGCCACGCCACTTGCTACTCCTTTGGGTCTTCCAAAGTTTCCGGAAGCAAAATCCAGTTCAGCCCATTGGAAGCCCTGAATGAGCAGGAGGCCTATCAAAGCGAGGTGAATGATATAGAAGTGGAGCAGAAAATAAAATAGAGGCACCTTTCCATAAACAGACACCACACCCATGACCCTGCTCTTTACCAGTTCCGAAAATGCCAATATCAAAAACATGATTCCCAGTGTTACTAAACAAAACAGAAGGGAAGGCGGGTATTTGGTGACATTCACGAATGAAAGAAAGGTGTAGATCGAATTCTTCTGATGCGCCCACGGAGCTGGATCGCCATAAACATTTACAAAGCGTAAAAAAAGGAAAAGGAAAAAGGCGCCCAGTCCGATTTTTAAAAATGCTTTTTTTCTAATAAACTCAGGCAATTCAAATAATCTCCCCGTTCCAAAGCCTGCCAGCATGATACCCAGCCAGGGTAGCGGCGGGTAGGCCATTATAAACATTCTTTGAGAGTTTATGGGTAAAATGCTCAGTCCGAAGAATGGTGTAAAGATATTTTTCAAACCGGAGTTCTGACCGAATGAGATTAATGAAAACAGATCATGGGAAAATATTATGACCAGGCCGATAATTCCAATAGTTTTTGCGGGTAACCTGATCAACAGGCCAAGTACTATAAACCCGAAACCAATCGCGGCAATCACTTCAAAAAATATGATATGAAATTGCGGATCGAACTGGATGCCAAAATTCACGATTGTAAATTCAAGTATCACCAGCCAAAGGCCGCGCTTCAGGAGAAAATTCCTGCTTTGGGAAACATTTCCCTTATTTCTGAAAGATATATATGCGGAGGTGCCGGCCAGAAAGACAAATATGGGCGCGCACAAATAGGTAATCCACCTGGTGAAGAACAGAATGGGGGTTGTAGTGGTCAGGTCAGTAGGGCTTTGTGTGACTGAATTCACATGCATAAGGTCACGCACGTGATCCAGGGCCATGATGATCATTACAAGGCCCCTTGTAAAATCAATACTGTAGATTCTCTTCATCCTGTTTAATTAATGTTTCAATTTTATTCAGAATCGCCAAATTCAATATCCTCAAATTTCGGAAGGAGGGAAACTTTTACCAGTTCATGCGCTGTTCAATTTGGAACAAGCCGGTACAAGTTCCGGAATCCCCATTTCCCGCCCAGGAAGCAGTAATAATTATCCTCGCCAAGCCCCCATTGTGAAACTACGCTCCCCCACCTTGCTTAGCATCTTCACCCCCCGCCCTGGTCAGCATCCTCACCAACTACTATTATTATCAAATCGGGTTCTCAAACCTATCAAAAAGAAAACTTTCTGATTTGCATCCTCCCGCTGTGGTTAGTGTTCACCCTAACCACCCTTGCTATCAAACAGAATTATTCTTTCGGTCAGATCCCTTCGCGAAATTCCTGCTTCCTATGCCTGGCTTAACCTTAAAATTCAATCAGTTGAAATGAATTCATATTTGGGAACGCCAGGCAAATTCCTGCTGTCATTCAGGAAAATTTATTAACTTGAAAGGACAGCGCAATATTCGCTACACTTCTTCTCTTCACTAACTGTAAATTTTTAATAATGAAAAATGACATTCCTCAAAATCCATCTTCACAGGAAATTCAAATCGAAAAACCGGCAGATCTGCCCGGAAAAAAAGCATCAATCAACCGGCGGAAATTTGTTGGAGTGATGGCAACTTCGGCATTGGCCTTTACCATCGTGCCAAGGCATGTACTCGGGGGTAAAAAATATGTGGCACCCAGTGACAAAATCACCTTGGCATATATTGGCGTGGGCACCCAGGGCATCAGAGAGCTATTGCCATTATTGGGAAACCCAAGAATCCAGGTCACCGCCGTTTGCGATCCTAATAAGGAAGCCATCGGGTACAAAGACTGGGCCAAAGACTGGTTGAGAAATGAAATCCGCAAAACTATTAAGCAAGCAGATTGGAACCCCGGAGGCGATAATTCCATTCCCGGCGGAAGAGACAACGGAAAATCGATCGTTGATACTTTCTACGCGAATGTTCACCCTGAACTAAAGCTTAAGGGCTGTAATGCCTACGCAGATGTTCGTGAACTGCTTGAAAAGGAAAAAAATCTGGATGCCGTTAAGATCATGACGCCTGATCACCTGCATGGGATCATTGCCATGGCCGCCTTGAAAAGAGGCAAGCATATCTTAATCCATAAACCGCTCTCGAACCGGTTGATCGAAGGAAAGAAACTGATCGGAATGGCTCGCGGAAGTAAGACCATCACGCATTTGATACCCTGGGATTCTAATGGCTCTATGGAAGCCGTAATGAATTGGATCAATGCCGGCGCCATTGGCACACTAACGGAAGTGCATAACTGGACTAACCGGCCGGTATGGCCTCAGTATCCTACCATCCCTGAAGATACTCCTCCCATTCCTAATGGTCTTGATTGGGACCTATGGCTGGGCCCCGAGGCTTACAGGCCGTATCATCCCAATTATACCAATATGGTGTTCAGGGGTTGGTATGACTTCGGAGGGGGTTCCATGGCAGACATGGGACATTACAGCCTCTGGACCGTATTCATGGCCCTGCAGTTGGAAGCACCCACTATTATTGAGCCCAACTTAAGTCATGTTTGCGGCATGCATGATCCGGTTCCATATCAAATCCGAAATAATTTTTCTTTTCCAATGGCCAGTTCTGTACGTTTCAAATACCCGGCAAAGGGATCCAGGCCAGCAGTTGATCTATGCTGGTACGACGGTGGCATGCGGCCTCCCATACCCGAAGAGCTAATGAGAGATAACAAAGAATTGCCCGCGGAAGGAATGATGTTTGTTGGTGACAAGGGCAAAATACTGGCTGGGTTCAACGTGCAGAATCCTCAGATAATCTCGGGCACAAAAATGGAAGCAAAGGGAGATACAAATACTGGTAGCAACAACCAGGTGGAAAAAACAACGGCGGCCCTCGACCTGTTTGTGGATGCCATCAAGAGCGGGAAACAGTATCCTGGCAATTTTTCCGAAGCGGAACATATAACAGAAGCCATCAATCTCTATGCTGCTGCTTTGAGAAGCGGCCGTTTATTGAAATATGATGCGGAAAATTTGAAGATCACCAATGTTCCCGAAGCGAATGCCTACCTGGATCGTGAATACAGAGCGGGCTGGAACCCGGCAACTATCTAATAAACTTTGGTTCTACAATCTAAAATCATTCATCATGAAAAAAATGAACAGGAGAAATTTTGTTGCCCAATCCGCCATGAGTTTGAGCGCCGTATTCGCATTGTCGCAATTGCCCCTGCGATCCTTCTCCCACACTATCACCGGTTCAACTGACCTTCCTATAGGATTCCAGACATTCCCTATCAGAGACATGCTTGCCAAAGATTTTGCCGGCACCCTGAAAACAATGGCCGGAATGGGGTACCGGCTCGTGGAGATGTGCTCACCGCAGGGTTATGCCAGTATTGGTTTTGGACCACTTGTGAAGATGAAAACCTCCGACATGCGCAGCATCATAAATGACGCAGGCCTTAGCTGCCCCAGCTGTCATTTTGGTTTTGGAGAACTCACAGACAAACTTGACGATCGCATTGAATTTGCACAGCAGTTGGGTCTTACTCAAATGATCTGCTCCACTTTTTGGCTGCCCAAAACTGCCGTTCTGAAAGACTATTATGACGCCGCCGACAAATTGAATAAGGCCGCGGAAAAAATAAAACAGGCGGGCATGCAAGCCGGTTTTCATAACCATGACATGGAATTCGCCAAACTGGATGGCCAGCTCATTTATGAGGCCTTGATGAGCCGTTTCGATCCCGACCTGGTAAAAATGCAATTTCAGACCGAAGTGATCAATCTTGGCTACAAAGCCTCGAGCTATTTCACAAAATATCCAGGAAGATTCATATCCTCACACCTGTCTGATTGGACCGCAGACAAGAAACAGGTTCCCATAGGCAAGGGTGTTATTGACTGGAAGGAATTTTTTGCCGCGGCTAAAACAGGCGGAGTGAAGAATTTTTTTGTAGATATGGATTTTGACAGGTTTAAGGATAGCGCTGCTTATATTCAGGGGCTATGAATGGAATTCAGGAAGAAAATTGACAGGGCGTTACTAAACATCTGCATATAAAAAAGCGAGCTCCGCTCCCGACATTTTCAATTACCAAACCCGGAGCGGAAACTCGCCTGATAAGAAAATAAATGGATTCTAATTTTCTATTCCTGTTTTTTTGCCAGCTTTCGAGTTGCATATTCACCATCATGCCTGCTAATGCTCTCTTGAATAATCTCATTTTGAGCATGATTGACTTAAACCTGGCCAGGAGAAAATCTGGCCAGGTATTTTTCGGTCTCCGGCTATAGTGCAATTAAAACAGAAAGCTTTATGATGGCCCTGATATTAAGCATCATTTGAAATGGCCTGGAGCCATTTTCAGTGGCGCTCCAGTTTCCCCTGATATCGTATTCAAAGCCGAATTTAGTATGGCACAATTTGAATGAAGTGCAATGCTCCACAGCTTTCCTTGAATTGATTTTGTGCTCATTGAAATAAATTTTAATTATTTATTGCACAAAACTAAATCACCTGCAACCAGAAGATATTGCTGAAAAGTCCGGAAATATGACTGGTCAGCTCAAACAGCAATCCTCTGCTGGTTAACTGATACAGAAGCAGCCCGGAAATACAAATCCAGCTAACAATGTATTTGAAATCAGAAAACCTCATGTGTTATTAAATTTCTCATGTAATAAATATTCATTCTTCAATTATGCACCCTCTTCAATTCCTCTTCAGCTCCTGTGGGTCTTTCGCTCTTTCCTCCGGATGCGTTATTGCCAAACTGGTGCGTATAACTCAACTTATATGCAACCAATCTGAAATTGAAATCGCGGCTTAAGAAAGCGCCCGAATTGCCCAGCGTTTCACTAATCCGGTATAGGCCTCCTGAATTGAAAATATCATTGGCCATCAAACGAATGATATCCTTCTTGAAATTGAAACTCTTCTGCAATCCCGCGTCGAGTCTGTAAATGGGCTTACCTTTCTCTGTTCCCAGGTATGTAGCGGAAGCATAGTAGCCTGTAACTTCAATCAGGAAATCTTTGAGCAGGCTAAAACGCTGGGTGGAGTTGATATTGCAATCCACAAAATGATACAATACCGGTGTGTTGTTGTTGGATGAATTTCCATTATATATATTCCCGCCTATATTATTTTGCATGCTCCACCAATTTGATACGGTGATTGGCAGCGAAAGGCCCAAGGTCAGGTATTTCACATATTTGAAATTTCTGGAAGAGAGGTATAGAATGCCACTCGCAGTATCTATTTTCTGGGTCTGAAAATAGAAATTCTCAATCGAGTTCACTTCATGAGTATAACTCAGGGAGACACTGTAATTCTTAAAAGAATAACTCGCCTGAAGGTTATTGGCAATCGTGGGTTGAAGTGCGGGATTCCCCGAATAAAATGTCTTTGGGTCAAAGAAGATGGTAAAAGGCGCCATGTCGTTGAATGTGGGCCGGGTAATGCGCCTGCTATATGAAAAATTAAGGCTGCTGCCTGCGCTTATCTTATCCGTGACGTAAAACGTCGGGAAAAATTCTCCGTATTTCCTGTCAACCAGATTGGACGCCGCGATAGTGCTCAAATTTGAAGATGTATATTCATACCTTAACCCTGCCGTCATCGATATTTTAGGGTTCAGCTTCAGGGTAAATGAAGTGTAAGCCGCGCCTATATTTTCTTTCAGCAGATAATTAGCCGAAAGACTGGTATCGATAACCCAAATACCCTGCTTCAAATTATCCACATTTACGTTGTTGGTGAACCTGGACAAAGAAATTTTGCCGCCTGCCTCCATCGATAGCTTCTTCCCAATCGGCGTAGTATAGTCAACTGAGGCCACCCGGAATTTGATGGGCGTGATCTTACCACCTCTTTGGTCTTCATGGTACAGGAACTCATTTGCCTTGTTAAAGTAATCGGTTGAATAAGTATTGGGATTGTTGTCTTTGTAATAGATAAAATTAAAATCCAGAAGAATTGTGTTGCCCGGTTTGAAACTATGCTTGAAATTGAGGTTTGTCATTATATTTTGCCAAAGATTACGTTCCGGATCATCTACCATAATGATGTTGGTATCAGGTACATTATTCTTAAATGCAGTGGCTCCATTGTGGGCGAGCATCAACCAGTGGTTCAAATACCCGCTCACCAGGGCTCCGATGCTATTTGAACTGTCAATCTGGTAATCCAACTCCATCCTCGCGTTATAAACCTGCCTTGTGGCATCGCGATTTGAAAAAAAGCTGTTTGTAATAACCTCACCGGCTCTCGTAAACCTCGTTAAGCCCGAAGTTGTTTGAATATAGTGGTCATGACTAACTGAATAATCTCCATAGAAGTTTATTTTCGTGCTCCTATAATTAAAGTTTATCCCTGCAGCCGCATCTTCTTTTTCACCATATCCTGATGTTAGAAAATAAGACCCACTGAAACCGGAATAGTGATTATTAGTCAGTACAACATTTATGTAGCCGGCATTACCTCCCGCATCTAATTTGGCCGGAGGCGTAGTGATCAGTTCTATTTTATCGATGCTTCCCGCGCTGATGCTTGCCAGCAATTGAACCAGCGCATCCGCCGGCATGTAAGTCATCTTTCCGTTCAACATCACGGCTACGCCATTCTTGCCATTGATGGCAATGGTATTATTCTGTCTGTTTACGGTCACCCCCGGTGACTTCTCCAGCACGTCCAGGGCCGTACCCCCGGCATTCGTTACACTGTTTTTTACATTGATGACCATTCGGTCAATCTTTTGTTCAAACATAGGTTTCTTAACCGTCAGCGTCACTTCCTTTAATTGCCCCTTCACTCGCTTCAGATTGATCATTCCCTGGTCTGCCTGGGTCATCCCCGCGCCAATCTCAAATACTTTTGTAAACGCCTGTTCCATTCCCGCAAAGGAAACTGTTATGAGGTAGGATCCCCTGCCAATATTTTCAAAAGCATATTTTCCCAAGGTGTCGGTAATCATTCCTTTCACCAAAGTAGAATCAGATGATTTCAATAACATCACATTGGCATACTGAACGGGCATGCCTTCCGGTCCGCTCACACTACCCCTAATGTTACCTGTTTGCGCAGATGCAGGTACGGAAAATAATGTGAGTAAAATGAGAAAGATTGTAATTCGTATCGTAAAGAATGAATTTTGCATTTTTCCTATGAATTTCCAAAGTTTTGGCTTTGACGAAGCGCAAGTTAAAAATGCGGGCCATTATTGGAGATATGCAGTTGCCTATCGGTCATTGTGGCATTCCCATTGGAGGTCGCAACTGTGCGAATGGTGGTAATTTGGAAAATCATCTTTCCCTGATTCCTTTATATCGCCGTAAAAAAACTTCGATTCCTAATTACTGAAAAAGGGGGAAACAGCCTGCCAATTTGATCCCGCGGCTCAGGCAGTCTGCATACGCTTCCTGCTTGAAAGGGGTGAAATGCCGAACCTCTGGCGGAAGGCACGGCTGAAATGAGAGGCATTTTCGAATCCGCTTTCAAAAGCGGCTTCGGCCACGGTTTTGCCCAAATTGGTAAGCAGGTGACGTGCGTGATTCAATCTCCTTTCCATGAGCCATTTACCCGCGGAACTGCTGTAAATTCTTAAAAAATCTCTCTTGAAAGCAGACAGGCTCCTTGTACTCAATCTGGCAAATTCTTCGAGCTTCAGATTAAAACAGAAATTGTCTTCCATCACCCTTTGTAATGATACGCTTTGAGGCTCCTGCAACAGAGAACCAAAATAAGATAACAATTCACTGTTCAGGGGATTGTCGGCAATGGCAAGAATCAATTCCCGGAATTTCAATTCCAGCAAAGATTGATCGGGTTCCCGGCTGGAGTAGAAGTAAGGCATCATGGACTGAAAGAAAGTCTGCACAGAGGCACTATTATCTATTGAAATAACGGGGTCATATTTCCCTTCGAATTTCCGAATTGGAGTTGATTTTCTTTTCAATACCTCACAAATAAAATCATCGGGAACAAAAAATAATACGAGGCAAAACCTTGCTTCGAAAAACTGTTCTACTATGCATGCCCCCTTTCTTACAAACACGCAACTCCCTTCGCGCAAGTCATAAGAGCCATGGGCGGTATGCCAGATCTTCCTGCCTTCCATTACATACACAATGTAGTTATTATGGCTCCAGAATTCGTCGTATTTGGTCTTGATAGGACAATTAAAAATAGTAACAAGCGACTCCCCGCAACTCAATTGCCGTGCGGCACCAGGGTTGCTTAATATGTGACTGTACAGGTTATACAAGAAAGAAAATTGGCAGCAAAAATAATGATTTCGGGAAAAGCCTGCCAATATTTTGATGGAAGAATTAGTTCTTTTGCCAATGTTCAAAACATGGGATTAATTCCCTGGGAATTAATAAATAATCGGCGCTTCCGCAAGATTTGGTATTACCCAAATTCCCCGCTTGGGTAGAATATTCATTACCATTCTGGCGCATTGCATATTTTCCGTTTAACGGTGCCAATTCCTTAAATTACACGAGGTTTTTACCGGCAGCCGTTTAAACAAAACCATCTCCACCATGCACAAAACTATCATGTTCCTGATAATTGTGTTTTTTGTGGCCATTAACGGATCCGCGCAAATCATAAAGAGGCTTGATAATTCTACGATCACATCCGAAAAGCTCACGGCGGAGATCAATCGCCTCACGAAAGCCGCTCATGTTACCGGCATGGTTGTAACGGTGTTCAATAACAATAAGCCGGTTTATGAAAAAGCCTTCGGCTACAAAAATGCCGAAGCCAAAGAGCCTATGCAGACCAAAACGGAATTCTACGGCGCTTCACTCAGTAAGACTGTGTTTGCTGTTCTGGTAATGAAACTCGTGGAAAAAGGAGTACTCGACCTGGACAAACCCCTGCAGGAATATTTACCTAAACCCATTTATGAATACCCACCAGTTACTCCGAGAGCCTGGCATGAGGACTACAGCAGCCTGAAAAATGACAGCCTCTATCAGAAAATCACGGCCCGGATGTGCCTTGATCATAGTGCAGGATTTGCCAATTGGCGTTGGTTTGAACCGGATCAAAAATTAAGAGTGGATGCAAAACCAGGTTCCCGTTACCGGTATTCCGGTGAAGGCCTGGTTTACCTCCAGGTGGTATTGGAAAAAATGCTCCAGATGCCATTGGATTCGATGATGCAACAGAATATTTTCAGACCCCTCGGCATGAATACTTCCTCCTATTCCTGGCAGCCACGCTTTGAAAGTAATTACTGTTTAGGACATGACGCTCACGAAAAGCCATACCAAAAAGATAAGGACAATGCACCCCGCAGCGCCAGCACCCTGGAAACCACTCCGGAAGATTATACCCGCTTTTTGACGGCGGTCATGAATTATGAGATCATCTCATGGAAGGCAAGAACCGAAATGTTCAAACCCCAGATCAGGATAAGATCCATCAGCCAATTTGGTCCATTGTCGTTGAAGGATTCAACGCTGAATGAAAAGATCCAATTGAGTTACGGTTTGGGATGGGGATTGTATAAGACGCCTTTCGGATGGGGAGCCTTCAAAGAAGGGAATGGCGACGGCTTTCAGCACTATTCGGTTATTTTCCCTGATAAAAAACTGGGCATCCTCATCATGACCAACAGCGACAATGGTGAAAGCATATATAAGGAACTGCTCCAAATTGCCATCGCTGATACATACATGCCCTGGAAATGGGAGAATTACATTCCTTACAATCTGAAGAAATCCGAATAGTCTCGAGTAAATTCATCTGGCGAATGAATTTGAATAGCCGTCGCCTGAAATACTTTTGCCTTAAGAATATTATGAGCAAAAGGCGATGAAATGAGCCGGCCTCATCATGAATGCCAAATTTTTTCCTGATTTCACGACACCGCCTAAACCTTCAAATATCACAACTTAATAATTCAGTATGAAAAAAATCACAACTTCAATCACAGCACTTCTTATGCTGGTCTCCTGCCAAACCAAAAAGGTCAGTTTGCCCATTGAGGGCACCTGGCAATTGCTGACTGGAACGCTAATTGAAAAAAATGATACTTCCGTAACAGACTACACTATTAACAAAAAATTCATCAAGATCATCAATGGTTCTCATTTCGCCTTTCTGAGTCACGATCTAAACAAAGGCAAGGATTCTACAGGATTCTTTTCCGCGGGCGGAGGTTCTTATAGCCTGGCCGATAGCCTGTACACCGAACATTTGGAATTTTGCAGTGACAGACAGTGGGAGCACAATGATTTTCAGTTCACTATTACCATCAGGAATGATACACTGGTGCAAAAGGGTATAGAGAAAGTTGCCGGCACAGGAATTGACAGGCTTAACATCGAAAAATACCTGCGGGTTAAAGAATAAATCTTACGATCCCAAACAGAACCTGAACCTGGGGTACCGGTTTCTGCTGACAATGATCGCCTTTTAATATCGAAATTAGGCTCCGGGTCCCTTCCAGTTTGATGGGCATTTCGGAACCAATATGGCTATAGTGATAATTTCCGCACAGAGAACCGTTCCAAAACAGGCAGGGAATGCATTAATTTTTTCCATCGTTCGTAAGCACAATAAAACCTCCCGGTTTCTACCAGATTATTACTCTTTATCCGGTTGCTCATTTTGTATGCTATTTTGATACCTTTGGAATCTGGCTCCTTTTGAATGCCAGGGTCAGGCAGGAGCATTCAGATTTAATTAACCGCCCAAACCGAAGACCCAATACTAAGCTTGATGGCTGTGATGCCAATGCCGGCTCGCCTACACTAGATGCTTTCGTGAATACCGCAGGCGACGCCAGTTGGGTATACCCGCTCCACGACAGAGGCGAAACTATGTGTTACATTAGCATCCGGAAACCATGATAAATACCGATGCTTACTATAAAGCAGAACAACCTATATAAAAGTCCTTTACCTATTCTTCCGGCCTATTGGTATGAAACGGCCTGAGGATGCCGGATGTAATATTGTAAAAATCATGAATATGGAACCACCCGATTTACAACCAGCCATCAGGGTATATTTATTGAAGAGTCTGAGGCTAAAAAATGGGGGAACCTGGGTGAAGCTGTTTTAATATCTGTCCCAATGAGCTTTAAAAAATAAATATGCCAATGAACATTCAACCTGCTTTCAAAAAAAAATTTCCCGTACTTTGGTTACTATTCGTAATTGTTTTCAGCAACAAAGCTGCAGCGCAGATTGACAGCACTTCTGCGGCGGATTCTACCCTGCTTAAACAGATAGAGCTGCAAATGCAAACTAACAACCAAACAGCTCCTCGTCAAACCCGTTCCGGCATTTCTGCGAACCCCGATATTGGTGTAGTTGCAGATTTTCGAACATCTTATATAAGTCAGGGCAAAAAGAATTTTGATGCATACCTTGATGAAACAGAAATTTCTTTTCAATCCGTGGTTGATCCATATATCAGGGCAGATTTTTTTGTTACATTCGGACGAGACCCAGATACGCATAAATATGGAGCATCGGTGGAAGAAGCCTATCTCACCACGCTAACGCTCCCAGCTAAATTACAGTTGAAAGTTGGGAAGTTCAGGGAAGCCGTAGGTAAAATAAATCCAATGCATCCTCATGCCTTGCCTTTTATTGATTTGCCCAATGCATACGTTAATTATTTTGGAGAGGAAGGCCTGAATGATGAAGGCGCTTCGCTAAGCTGGTTACTTCCAAATAAAGCGTTTTACGAGGAACTTATTTTCCAGGCAACTTCAGGCGCCAGTGAATCTCCAACATTTCATCGAGGTGATAACAACCGCTTTGTTTATCTCACACATCTCAAGAACTCAATTACGCTTTCGGATAATGCAACGTTGGAACTTGGTTTAACCGGAATTTCGGGGCCCAATGATTCTTCCCGAAATACCAATATCGCTGCAGCCGATATAACGTATAAATGGAAGCCGATTAAACTAAATACTTATAAATCGCTCACATGGCAAAGCGAATTCTTTTACAGTAATGCGAAGTATTCGGCAAATCAAATGTCTAACAGCTTTGGATTATATTCATTTGTGGAATATCAGATTGCGAAACGCTGGTTTTTAACAGGGAGGTATGATTATGCTCAAAAGCCCTATGATAAGAATATCGTAGAACAGGCGTATTCATTAAGCGCAGGCTGGCTGGCAACTGAATTTCAAAAAATCGAATTCCAGGGTAAACTCACAAATGTTAATACTCTGCCGGGATACAACGAGTTTTGGCTGCGCTGGATCTTTGTAATTGGAGCACATGGCGCACATCAATATTAACAAAGCTTTAATAAAAAATAAAAACTACAGTAAACCATGAAAAGATTCCTTTTGATTTTCTCATCGCTTCTAATCATCATTTCGGGTGCCGCTGCCGGTCCTATAAAAGTAGTTACCACAACTATGGATATGAAAAGCATAGCGGAAATGATCGGTGGCAATAAGGTTTCCGTGCAGTCAATAGCTACAGGCTATCAAAATCCCCATTTTGTTGATCCGAAGCCGAGTTATATAATCAGCCTTTCAAATGCGGATCTTTTTGTAACTGTAGGGCTCGATCTCGAAACAGGATGGTCGCCTCAGCTACTTACAAGCTCCAGAAATTCCAAAATTCAAAGGGGTTCGCCAGGCTATGTAGATGCGTCAGAAGGGGTATTTTTGTTACAGGTTCCTTCCTCAGTAAACAGGGGTGAAGGCGATATTCATATTTATGGAAATCCACACTACTGGCTGGATCCATTGAATGGAAAAGTCATTGCAAGAAATATTACAAATGGCCTGGAAAGGATCGATCCCTCAAACAAATCATTTTATGAAGGGAACCTTGCAATATTTATTGGAAAGATCGACTCAAAATTAAGAGAATGGACAGCTAAGATGGCGCCATTTAAAGGAAGTAAAATTATTGCCTATCATAACGAATGGGTATATTTTGAAACAAGATTTGGTTTGCAGATAGTAGATTTTATGGAACCCAAACCAGGTATTCCGCCATCACCCACCCAATTGGTAAAAGTGATAAAGGAAGTAACTGCTAATAAAATAAAAGTGATAATTTCATCACCATATTTTACCACTTCATCATCCGATGTTGTATCACATCAAACCGGGGCAAAAGTATTAATACTCGCCACTTCCACCGGCGCATTTAGCAACATCAAAAATTATTTTGATCTGTTTGATTACGACATTGATCAGTTAGTGGCCGCGCTAAAATAATAGTGCCCGATTCATCCAAATTAGAATATAAAACCATCTATTATGTTTGAAATGTTTCAGTTGCCGTTCATGGTACAAGCCTTTACGGCAGCCGTTATTACAGGAATTCTATTGTCGTATTTTGGCGTTCATGTGGTGGGCAGAGGAATTGTATTTGTTGATCTTGCACTTGGACAGATTTCATCATTGGGTGTTGCTTTTGCGGCTTTTATTGGTTCGGGGCTTACTTCCATTCCATTGATATTTACCTTAGCCGCTGCCTTACTCATGTCATTTATTAATATCAGGGATAAGCGGCTTAAGCAGGAAGCCATCATTGGAATATTATATGCCTTTACATCGGCGCTTACGGTATTGCTAATTTCAAAAACGGCTCATGGAGATTCTGATATACAGGAAGTGCTTTTTGGCAATATTTTATCAGTAAGCTGGCAACAGATCATGAAGCTGGGAATAGTTGCCGGCGCCATTCTTCTGGTTCAATTAGCTTTTTTCAGGAAATTCTCCTCTTTGACTGAATCATTTGAAAATGGCGAAAATCATCTTATAGGTATATTCAATATTTGGAATTTCCTTTTTTATATTTCCATTGGCCTGGCCATTGTTTATTCAGTTAAGATCAACGGAGTAATTCCTGTCTTTTCATATCTTATTATTCCGGCAGTGTCGGCCATAATGCTTGCAAAGAACAGGATTGCCGTATTAATAATCGCAATCCTCATCAGCATACTGGGAGGTTTTTTTGGCCTAAACTTTTCCTTCCATTATGATTTTCCCGCAGGTTCATCCATTGTAGTAGTGCTTGGTGGCATTTTCCTGCTGGCATCTGTTTATAAGATCATAAAAGGCATAACCAATAAGAACCAAATAAATAATATACGGTAACAATTGAAACAGTTGCGCCTCCGCCCGGCGCCATCTGTATTGAGCTCGTCAAAATATAACGAGGACCGAAACCAGGCCCGGAAGCAGCTCATTGGCTCTCTCTAAAAAGGCTGGTTCTAATTAAGTCTGCAATTTCTCAAATATATTAACTCGGCCCCGTGATCAAATATTTTATAGCACAACTCCAATTGTAATGCATCAAATCCGTTCATATTGCTCATATAAAATTAATGCCCCAATCCAAACCTGCAAAACCTGCTACACGCTCACACAAAAAACCCACCACTTTCGTGATGGGCCTTTACATTACTAAGCCGGTTTACTTACCCATGCAAATTTGACTGCATGCTGTCTTAGGACAATTTGATTTGTCTTTACAAACCGGCTTTTTGCATTCCTTATTGGTACACTGCTTTTTTGTTCCTTTCCCGTTGTCGGAGGCAAATGCAATGCCTGAAATTAGCATCATAGCAATGATACCTGAAAATAACTTTTTCATTTCTTACGTATTATTTTTTTAGATTTTGTTTCTTATTTTAAGACAAACAAAATTTAGGGGGATGCCAGCAATCAGCCTTAAATCCAGACTCAATGTTTTCGTTTATGATTGCCGTTTTTGTAGTACTATTCTTATCAATAATTCCAGCGTAGGTAATCAGGCGAACCGCAGTATATTGACATTGTGAGCAGAATGCAAAAGGATTACCAGCACTTGTACCTTCGCAATCCTTCTTTCCTGTTCTTTGCTCCGCTCTTTTTTTGTCACAACTCTTATCTCCGCAACAACGGGGTGTATGTGCTGGTTCTTTTATCTGCAATTGGCAATTGACAATCAACGGCTGAACCGTAAGAAACAGCATCAGAATACAAAGTATTAAAGGAGATGGTTTCATGCTTTATAAAGATACTAACCCTGACGACATATTTCATTTTTCGGATTACCGTCCATCATTTAGACACCAGATGATTTGAAGATGTATACTCTATTCTTCGTTTTCAGGTAAGAATTTAATTTGTCCAAAAAATAGACAATAACATCATTACATTTGAATTCAATCCTGAAGATCCTGGCTTTCAAACAATATTATCATTGCACCGAAAGCAAGACTTAGTCAGCATGTCAAATAGTTTTGAAAAATAAATCTTTTGAAAATGAATTCGATTGAACTAAAGAACTTACAGTCCCCTCTTAAAGAAAAATATAAAGCCGATCCCGCATCCGCAATAATTACACTGAAAGCCGAAGGCAATATTGGAGATGGAATATCCTGTACTATCGAGACCGGCCGGAAAATCATTGAGGCCGGTCTGCATCCTGCCACCGGAGGAACGGGACTCCTGGCTTGTTCAGGCGATTTATTGCTGGAGGCCCTGGTGGCTTGTGCAGGAGTCACTTTACGTGCTGTAGCAACCGCCATTGGAGCCGAAATCAAGAGTGGAGTCATTAAAGCCGAGGGAGATTTGGACTTCAGAGGAACATTGGGCGTATCAAAAGAGGTTCCTGTAGGATTTAAATCAATTCGGTTGGAATTTAATCTTGACACTAACGCAACAGCCGAACAGATTGACAGTCTTTCAAAACTTACAGAAAGATATTGTGTGGTCTATCAAACCCTCACTAAGGGAGTCAGCATTGAAACCCAGTATCATTTGCAAAAGTAAATTTCAACTACCCAACTTGTAAGGTCATCGATCTCCCATACAACAGACCGCGTTTTTAAAAAAATCCGGTGCGCTTTCCACACGCACCGGCGCATTCATATATTTCATTGCAGGTAGTTCATTATTTTGCGGTTTCGGGACTGATGATCGTTTCCACTTCATAGATAGCATTGGCAGGAAATCCTCCTCTCTTGGCATGCTCTCTTATCAATTCTATGCTTTCGGCTTTGTAAACGCAGAATATCTTATCATCCGTAACGTAGCTATGTAACCATTGAATGCTGGGACCCATCGCCGTAAGTACCGTGCAGGAGGTTTCTGAAATTGTCTTCAATTTTTCCGCGGAAAATTGACCCGCTCCGGGAATATTCCTTTCAATTACGTACATCTTCATTACAGGATTTGAATCTTTTTTCGTTTTTGCATTGTCGGCAGCTGCAGAGCCCTGGGCCATACCGGCAAAACCCGTGAGGAGCATACTTGCCATGAGTACGCTAAAATGCTTTACGATCTGTTTCATAAAAAGTAATTTTGGTTTTGGAAAATGTAAATATAGCAGAGGCATTTTCGCTCCACTATAACAAATCGTTCAATCATTGGTAATTTTAAGCCATGAAGCCCGAGAGGGTCATTGTGGCGTATTGAGAAAAATGGCGGGGAGAACTCCAAACATCTCCTTAAAACATTTCGTAAAATAAGAGGGACTGCTAAACCCTGTTTGAAAGGCGATTTCCGAAACGTTTCCGGAATTCTTTCTGAGTAATTTTAGAGCCGCCTTCAACCTGTATTCCTTTATAAATGTATTGGGAGCTTTGCCGGTGAGCGATTTCATATTGCGATATAATTGGGATTTACTGCAACCAACTGGCTTCACAAAATCATTCAGTTTCAGTTCCGAATCCATCCAGGCCGCCTCAATGTAGTCCATTAAAAGTGTAATAAATTTTTCATCCGCCGGTGCAAGCGAGAAGACACCCTTGCCCTTTATAAAACTATTGAGGTTTTCGCTTTCGTATAAATCCCTGACCTCAGCCGATATGATAATTTCGCCATTAACCATCTCGCACATTCTTTCAGCCAGTTTGATGGAATCCTCAAAAATTAATTGCTTCTTCGTTACGGGAACACCCGCACTTAACCCGATTTTGAAAATAATTCTTTCCTTCATCAGATGCTTGCCGAAATCCCTGCACAGACTCCGAATATCGAATGCCGCATGGATGGCATTTGTCACAGATTTAAAAGAAGCCAGGTAACGATAATCCGTTTGTTCAACAGTATTTCCTTCATAAGCCACCAATAATTTACGCACAGCCTGATTGAACTTTCTGAATGAAGCCCTAAAATCCGATGAATCTTTTCTCTTCAGGTTCAATTGGCTTAGAGATATGACCATGATAGTTCTAAAGGCCGGATCATTGATAATATTCAAGCCGGTATTTTGAGCCCTGACAGGATCTTCGATTCTACCCAAAAAAGATTCAACGATACTGGGGTCCACTTCAATGATTCTATGTGGCACCTGGCCGTGCGCCCTGTCGTGCATTTTTTTTAAGGCTTCCTTATTCGGCGCCTCCACCAAACAGAATGCAGTCTTCCTTTTGTCGTCAAACCAATAAGTGAGCCCCTTGCAGGCAAACTGATCCTGTATTTTCAAATCTTTCTGGTGCAGATAGGCAATATTTTCCGCAGTAACGGTCTCCGAAACATCGTGGCGATCCATATAAATTGGCATATCGAAAGTTTTGAAATACCCGAGAAAATTTTGAAATTCAATTTTGTCCGATCTGAGGCTCGGAAAAATCGCATTAAATAACAAGAGATGCATATTCACTTTCAAGAACGAAACCGTTTAAAACTTTCAAACGGCCAGGGATAGGATTCCACATAACATCGGAAAAGCCTTTCGTTAAATTACTAGTCCTAATATACAAATAAACCCGTCTTCTTTTGTGTAATTTAAAAACTATGGAATGCCCATCTGAGCTGTTGATATTAACCGATAGGAATCTATTAATAAGAATATTCCGCTAATGCGATCCGAATACTGTAAGCTCCTGCTTTCCCCTTTGTAATGTTTTTTTCAATACCCGTAAGGGCCATCATTACCCTTTATTTTTCAAAGCCAATTCAATTCCGGTTCTTCCAGCATTAAATCTGACCAATCCTACCTTAAAACTTCCTGAAAACTGCTATTCCCGCCCCAGGAAAACCAGAAACCTCCATTGGGAAAATGGTAGTTTTAAACTAAATCATACCGCATTACTTCAATGCTTTTTAATGATACTGGCGGGCGAACCAGGGTCATGCAATTGAAACTGGTAATTTTGAAGTGAGCCATTTTAATTTTAGGATGCTAAAAATGCAGGATTTAAAAATGATTGCTAACAATTGGTAATGCCTCATAAATCCTTCAATTGATCTTTATGAAAGAAAATAAGTTATTGAGCCTGGCAAAAGAATATGCAGTGAAATACCTTCATGAATTGCCGGAAAAAAGGGCCTTCCCGGATGAAGTGGCACTAAAAG
>CALFNL010000406.1 GCA_937902875.1 uncultured Bacteroidota bacterium
CAGTTTGATATTTCATTAAAACTTTCTTTCGATGTATTGCAGATTCCTGTAGGCCCTCCTACCCAATGTGCCGATCTGAAAACCAGCCTGGATGACCTGAATAACCAACTGGAAATCCTTCAGGACGAATTAGAAAATGCCGGCCCCACACAAAAGCCGGGCATCATAAAAAAAATAGTGATCAAGGAAGCCGCCATTGGGAGAGCCGAGGATGAGCTCGCGGCCTGTATCATAACCTATGGCGGACCCGATCCACATCTATATGGCAGACTTGAATTTTTATCATGGATTGATAAAATAGCAAATCTGAAGGATGACGCATTTGACGAGGCCCTGAAAAAATATGTGGTTGACCATGTAGTAACCACGGGGTCCCTTGACCCGGATGGCACTTTTCAAAAAGCAATTCGCAATGGAGTCTATAATGCGCTCCGCGACCCCGCTACCCGGCTTGCATTTAATAGTACAATTAGCAGATGGATACTGGGTGGCACCGGTCTATATGATGTAACATCATGCGTGAATGACGGTCAGAATGTAACGGTGAACTACCTGGTGCCGAACGGTAAACTGGATCCTTTTCCAGACAGTATATTCAGGCCCCAGGGCTGGCCATATCTTAACAATCCCAGTGCCGATCCTTCAATCGACTTTTCAATACCGAGCAATTTGTCTAATATAAAACACATCGTGGTGCTGACGATGGAAAACCGCTCCTTTGACCACATGCTTGGTTACCTGAGCCTGCCGGTGGGTGCCGGCGGTATGGGACGAAGAGATGTGGACGGCCTAAAGGGAGGCGAGTTCAATTTCTATAATGGCACAAATTATCCATCTTATCCAATCGCTCCCGGCGATACCGCGTTCAAAACGGATCCCTCACACAGTTATGGCCCGGTATTCCATCAAATAAACGCTGACCTTGATGGTTCGGGCGATGGCATTGCGGGAACGGGCAAGATGAATGGTTTTGTAAAAAGTTTCAGGGAAGATGCCGGAGGAAATGCGCCTGCAATCATGGGCTATCATACGCCAGCAAATGTTCCGGTATATGATGCCCTGGCGCGTGATTTTGGCATCAGCCACCGATGGTTCGCTTCTCACCCGGGGCCCACTTTTGCTAACCGCTTTTACGAATTGACCGGCCGCCTGAATATGGCCAGCGGATTGAATAAGGATACCCCTCCCATTGCCGAAAACACCTGGGAATTCAGCAATTCCAGCCCATTGACCCCCGTGTTCAACAAGACCATATTTGATCATTTAACCGACTACCATAACAATATAGAAAAAGGCGTAACCTGGAAATATTATGAACATGGCTATTGCTTCCTGCGTTTTTTTTCGAAGTACACATTCAACAATACCAATATTGTTAGCATAGATGATCCCCTGAAGGGATTTTTTGCCGACGCGAAAAATGGCACTCTTCCATCGGTATCCTATATCGATCCGCATTTTATTGAATTGCCGCCAAATGCCAATTGTGATGGTCCGGTGGCCGACATAAAGGCTGGCCAGGACCTTGTTCAAAAGGTTGTGGAAGCGGTTGTTTCGAGCCCTCAATTTGTCAATACATTATTAATAATCACTTACGATGAACATGGAGGATTTTATGATCATGTGCCACCGCCGGCAGCAACTCAGTTCTCATCTGAATCGCACGTTAAAACTTATGGTGTACGCGTACCAGCTTTCTTTATTTCGCCCTGGATTCAGGCGGGGTCAGTATTCGGGCATGATAAGGGTCAAAATAATGAGGCCCTCTATTTTGACCACAGTTCTATTCTCAAAACCATCGCGCGCCGTTTCATGAGCAAGAACCCCCCATACATGGGCCCACGCTTTGCGGCCGCGAGTGATTTGATCCCGATACTGAGTGAAACCTGGAGGAGGCCCAGATTTTTGCCCTTTATGCGATATAATATCTCGTACAATCCCTCAGAAATGAGGTTGAATATTGAGGGCGGCAGTGCAACAGGACCAATAGTAGGCCGATTCAATACAAACGAGACTGATGAACAGAGATTTTCATTTGAACAGGCCGGAGATTTTGTTTACATAAGAACGCAATTTGACGGCAGATATATAACTGTTGATGTTTCTGATGGAAATACCAGTCCCCCGGCTCAGGGTTTAGGAATCAAACAGGATCTGAAATATGAAGGCGGGCAGGCGCTCATAGATCCTGCTAAGTTCAACATCAAATATCAGCTATGGAAATTTACGCCTTTGAATAATCTGG
>CALFNL010000407.1 GCA_937902875.1 uncultured Bacteroidota bacterium
ATTGCAGCGATTCATAACGTATTCCCCAGCAGATTAATTGGCAAATACCCAGAAAATACCAAATTTAAACTGGAATCCGGGATAAGGATAGAGCGGCGCGGCCAGGTTATTGGCTGAAAAGCTGAATCCGTTTTGGAAATTAATACTATTGATATTTTCGGCACGTATAAAGGCGGTAAAACTGCGAATCCGGAAATGCAGGAATCCCGCTATATCTGGTCTGTTGGAGATCCTGATAGATTCCTGCGGAAAAAATCTCCCCAGCACCGGCGAATAATTATCAGCCGTATAGGGTGTATTGTAGCGCATATCCATCCCCGTTGCCAACACGAGGTTTTTGAAAAATCTTCCCTCGAATACTAACCTGTTTCGGGTATAGAACAGGGGAATGTTTATGGGTGATGCCCCCGCTGTCTTTTGAAAAACCACATCAATGTACCAATGCCAGTATTTTGAAAGAACAATTTCTTTACTCAATTTCAATAGCAAAACGTTGAACAAGGCCGTTTGCTGATCCACCTCATAATAGTTTTTCAAATAGGCAAAATTGCCCACCAGGTAGTAGTGTCCTTCCAGCGTAAGCTTTTTGGGCGGTATGAGTACAGATGCAAAAAGATGTGTTATATTTTCTTTGTTCAGGCCATTCTTATATGCAATAGGGAAAGCTGTTTGATGGCCAAGGAGAAAAGAAGGTGTTTGGTTGATATTCTGAAAACCGAGTTCCAAATATCCCAATTTCCTGCTCAGGAGTCTTTGCAGGCTGATATAGGCCATATAATCCCCGGCGTTTAAGCCGTTAATATATAGCTGGCCATTCGACTGCACATCCCATTTTCCATTTCGGGTTCGGTTACGGTATTCGGCATGCGCATAAAAATTGTAAAACCTGGAATGACCCGTATCAATAATATAAGTGAGATTTTGCGCACTCACACCCAATTTCAGAAACTGTTGCTGGTTCCTGATATCAGGAAATTGGTAAATGGAAAAATCATTGATGATCTCTTTCCAGCCATCCTTGTACAGAAGTGTATCACCAGGAGTGAGGTAGATGTTATACTGGTCTTTATAATAAGCGCTATCAGGCGTCAGGTCCTGAAATTTATATTTATAGCTGCCATAGCTGAAAGTATATTCAAACCGGAGTCGTGGGTAAAAGAGTTTTATAACAGTTGAATCGGTAACAACCGAATCCTTCTTACCCAGGTCGAATTGCTGCCGGATGAGCAGGTGGAAATCGGTGTATTTATTTCCAGTGAGTAATTTGGTATTAAAGAAATTCCGGCTGCGGGCAGTGGCTCCTCCTATATTCACCGGGATATTAAACCTGTCGCTATAGGCGGAATTCTTATTGTTCAGAAAACTGTCGGATGCAATGCCGCCGTTTTCGGCAGACTGAAGCGAATTGTTTAGCAGAATAAAATATAAACCATACCTCTTGTTGGGAGACTGGTAATATGAATTCAGCCTGATATTGGCGTGATTTGTATTCTGACTCTTATATAAACCAGGCGAGTTGATCAGCCTGAATTGAAAAGCGGCATTCCAATTCGGTTTGATATTCTGGGTCTGCATGAGATTCATATACTGCTCACCGATGCTGCCGATCAGGTAGTTGAGTTCGGTATATGGACGGGTTGCATAATAAAAACGGGTATCCTCCACCTTGAATGCATACTGGTCGTAAGCATGAAAACCCGGATCCCAGCCTGGTTTCATGAAGGGATTGAAGAGGAGTGACGTAGTGGCGTTACCGTTATTTCCAAGCCATGCCAGGTCCCATTTCAGCGGAATTTTCCGGTAATAGTCTGTGAGATTGGAATCAATATTATAATTGCGGCTGGAATCAAGATAGCGAAACCGGATGGTGAGCGAATCTGCAAAAGGATCCCGATGCTGAAATTGCAGTGAATCAGACTGACCGCCACTACCCCTGAAAGCGCCCATTCTGCCAAGTCCTCCCGGGAGGTTGGGCCTCTGCGCCAGTAATGAGGAGCTCTGGAATGAAAAAAGAATAAGCAGCAGGTATATACGTATTCGCTTCAATGAATCGGCTTATTGATTTGATGCACGAAAATACTGGAATTCAGGAGGCATTGAGCGTTTATTGCGCCTGTATCAGATGGCTTTAACTAACTCTTTAAAAATACCGGTGAGTTTAGGCTCTGCTTCCATGGCTGCCTGTAATACTTCTTCATGAGTTATGATATTATCTGCTTCGCGAATGCCCAGGTCGGTAATCACACTGATGGCAAACACGTGCAATCCCGCATGAACCGCAACAATCACTTCCTGCACGGTGCTCATGCCTACCGCATCGCCTCCAAGCACATGGATCATTTTGTATTCTGCCCTCGTTTCAAACGTGGGTCCCGTTACGCCGAAATAAACACCCTCTCTTACCTCATAACCCAATTTTGCAATCACTGTTCTGGCCAGCCTGATCAATTCTTTCCTGTACGGTTCGCTCATATCCGGGAATCGGGGACCCAGTGATTCTTCATTCTTTCCCACAAGGGGATTTACAGTAGCCAGGCTAATATGATCCGTTATGATCATCAGGTCGCCTACTCTAAATGATGGGTTTACGCCTCCGGCCGCGTTGCTGATCAATAAAGTGTGAATACCCAACACCTTCATTGCCCGAATGGGAAAAGCCACCTCGTGGGCTCTATATCCTTCGTAAAAATGTAGCCTGCCCGACATGGCAACCACTTTTCTGCCGGCGAGTTCCCCGAAAATCAATTTGCCTGAATGGCCCGCCACTGTTGAAATGGGAAAATGTGGAATCTCATCATAGGGCAATTCTAGTTCTACCTTGAGTTCAGAAGCCAGATTCCCCAGGCCACTACCCAGTATGATTCCAATTTCGGGTGTTGCTGAATATTGTTTCTTGATAAATTCAACTGCTTCATTTAATTGCTCCAGGATAGAACCCATATTTTATATTTAATGCCGGCAAAGATAGGTTTTCATCGGTTTTAACCGTTAAACTCTGTTCATTAGTTCAATGAAAAAAAGTATTCAGATTTGGAAAATAAAAGAGCCAATCAAATATGATGATTGGCTGCAGACTATTTATGGATTGATTCCTTCAATATGGCATACATTTCTCACGCGCATATCCTAAATACCATACATTCTCTTTACTTCCAGTACTATCAGCTCTATCTGTTCATCTTCACCCTTGGCATCATAGGTTTGTTTCAGACTGCTGCCAAATACCCACGCAACCGTTTGCCAGAAACCGGCTGAGAAACTTCCCTTGTATTCGTCAATGATCTGGTAGCAGGTATTTCCCGTTTCACGGGCAATCAGCTTCATCAATATTTTTCCCTGGTAAACCGATAGCTCCATGAGCGGCTTGGCAAATTCCCTTCGCAGATCCTTTTCCCTCGTTTTGATATAAGCTTTTCGCTTAGTCCTGTCTGTTACACCTACCAGGTGCAGGTTGATATCGTTAAAAACGGCGCCCGCTTTTTTGGCATAAGGATAGGTCACATAAACGGCATTGCGAAGTCTGGTCCACTTACGATAAGCCTCCCTTTGCGCGTCGGTCATTTTACCCAGGATCAGGACTTCTGCAAGTTCTTTGTAAGGAATGGTGTCGCCCTGATATACAATTGCGGGAACCAGGAGAGAGTCATTTTGGCCGGAAGCAGACTGGGCTGAAGCGGAGGTAAACAGGCAGCCCAGGCAAAGTAGGGATAGGAAGAATTTACCATATGTTTGACCGCTCCAAAACATCCTGCTAATTTAACGAATTGCTACCGATCTTAATACTTCCAGACAAAAAGAGTAACCCTTTCGCTGCCGAAAGAAAAACTTAAATTTTTGATAATGCACTAGTTACGACTAAGCAGGAAACGCCTCCTGGCGCTCATCATGAAGCCTGTGACCATTATGATGGTGCCCAGCCAGAGGATATTGATAAATGGAAATTGAAAGGCCTTCAGTGTCACATATTTCATTACAGAGTTGGACTCCTTAAGCCCCAGTTCTATTTCATTTCCCATCACTTTGTTCACCTGCATTATCAGGCTTTGCGCCATCACGGTATCAGTCTTGTAAATGGGGAAATTATCCTTCATAAAAAGAGCCGGTTCTGCTTTGAACTCCATTCCATTCTTAGCATAAACAGTCACGTCTGCGAGCCAGGCGCTGTCAACCAGGGGCAGATCTTTATTATTGTTTTTGTTAGCCGTAATGATTTTATTGAGCACCAAAAATCCGTTGGAATAGAAAACAGTGTCACCCTGGTGGATCAGGTGCTTTACAAAGGAGGAAGTATCCTTGGCCCTTTCCGGATCGGGCATGGATGTAATAAATGTAAAGATGTCTTTATGCCAATAGTGTTTTGAAGCCGGGTTTGCCGAAAGGCTGGTCTGGCCACCTCCCGTCTTCATCAGGAAGGCATCAGGAAACAAATTGAATTCCTCCAAAACCTTGCCGGTCGCGGAATCCTTGTGAACATAATTGACCTTGAAATATAATTTTTCATCGCCAGGCGCAGTAGAATCACCCAGGTAAGTGACTGTATATTTTCCCATTTGCACAGGAACGCCCATGATCAGGGTCATATTCTGCAGACCGCTGTCATCATTGCCTTTGGGATCCTTTAATCCTGGAATTACAATGCCGGTTCGGTTGATGGATATCACTTCTTTCTTGGAAGAAGAGATCAATATTCCGGCCAACATCATCCCAAAGCCAAAATGTGCTACGGAACCGCCCGCGGATTTCAGCTTTCCTTTCAATCCAATCCAGATATATGCCGCATTTGCAACAACTGAGTAAATGGCCGAAAATAAAGCCAGGTGAATGGCGGCAAGATAACCGGCTCCATATTTATCGTAATCTATGCCACCAAACCAACTGACCAGTATGGAAATTGTGAGTGCGATCCCACTTGGCCAGGCAATTTTTTTCATCCAATAGGATCGGTCAGTGTTCTTGTATTTGAGATATTGAGTAACGGCTGTGAGCAAGCCGATCACAACAGCTATTAAAACCATCACCCGGTTGTACACGTATTCCGGATCTTCGCCTATTGCTTTGTTTGTGCCAAAAATTTTATTGATGAGGGGCAAAGAAGTGAAAACGGAAATATAGATGGCAGAGATAAATAAAACAAGCGCTCCCACAAACATCCAGAATTCACGCGATGAAACATTTTCCTCCTTATGGATAACGGGAATATTTTTCCGGTTCCGGAAATATAATCCACCGCTTATCAGCAGAAAGACTCCCATCATGATTATGAGGTGCCAGTATAAGGAATTCCCTTCCCCTGTAAAAGAGTGAACGGAAGTATCACCCAGAACACCCGTGCGCGTGAGGAAAGTGGAGTAGAGAATTAATAAGAAACTCAAAAAACAAAACCAGAATGTGGCTTTCAAAGAATAACCAGTTGACCTGAAGATCAGCATGGTGTGGATGCCTGCCACCATCACCAGCCAGGGAACAAATGAAGCATTTTCCACGGGGTCCCATGCCCAGTATCCGCCAAAAGTGAGAGATTCATAAGCCCAGGCAGCACCCATCATTACACCCAAACCCAGGATTCCCGCGCTAAACAATGCCCAGGGCAATGCAGGCTTTGTCCATTCACTGTATTGCTTCTTCCACAATCCGGCAACGGCAAATGCAAAGGGCACAATGGTGGAAGAAAAGCCAAGGAATAGTATAGGCGGATGAATGACCATCCAATAATTCTGCAACAAAACATTCAGACCACTCCCGTCTGTAATATATTTCTGCAGGTACTGAGGATCCTGAAAAATCGGAGCTCCAATTGAATCATCACGCAGCAGACTAAATGGA
>CALFNL010000408.1 GCA_937902875.1 uncultured Bacteroidota bacterium
TCTTGAACCTTATCTTAAAGTCATAAACCTGTTATGAACAGCAAAATAACCATCCTGATTGTGGATGATCACAAGCTAATCAGAGATACCTGGTCATTTATTCTAAATAGTGACCCTCGTTTCCAGGTGATTGCAGAAACCAGCTCCGGCGAAGAAGCAGTGGAACTTGCCCAAAAGGCAAGGCCCGACGTAATACTGATGGATGTCAATATGACCCCGGTAAATGGATTTGACGCCACGAGGCAGATCCGGAAAATCATGCCGGCTTCGAAAGTAATAGGTGTGTCAATGCATTCCCAACCCGCATATGCAAAAAGAATGATGCAGGTTGGCGCCATGGGATATGTTTCCAAGAATTCCTCAAAGGAAGAAATGATGAGCGCCATTATCGAAGTTTCCAAGGGAAATAAGTTCATTTGTGATGAAGTGAAGACCATTCTTTCCGAGCAGGTACTGAGCGAAGATGCCAGGCCCGATATCAACATGCTTTCGCAAAGAGAAGTGGAAATTATCGATCTCATTAAACAGGGCATGTCTAGCAGGGAAATTGCATCCAGGCTCGATATTACGCTGAAAACGGTTGAGGTTCACCGCCACAATATTCTCAAAAAACTCAGTCTCAAGAATACGGCGGCACTCGTTAATTTCATCAATAACGCCGGTATAGCCTGAGCCGGATTGGGCAAATCATGTTAAATCAGGGTGCTATAAGCAGCATGAACTGGAATTGCAATGCCGGATTCTTTTAGAGATCCATTGACATTTTATTTTCCAAAAAGGCCGTACCTTTGCGCCTTCTTCTCAAAATAATTCATGAGCGATCCCATTAAGCATGAATGTGGCCTTGCATTCATTCGGTTAAGGAAGCCTTTTTCGTATTACCTGCAAGAATATGGCACTGTTATGTATGGCCTTAACAAGCTCTACCTGCTCATGGAAAAACAGCATAATCGCGGCCAGGATGGCGCAGGCGTGGCGGCTGTAAAATTGCACACTGAACCCGGTTACCCATTCTTACACAGGATCAGGAGCGTGGCCCCCCATGCCATTGCCGACATTTTTAGACAGATATCGGAAGAGATCATTGAATTGGAAAATTATCAACCCGACCTGAAAAAATATCCCGGCCTCATGAAGGGAAATATCAAATTCATGGGCGAACTGCTATTGGGTCATTTGCGCTATGGTACACAAGGAAAGAATAATGTTGAATTTTGCCATCCATTCATTAAGAGAAATACTATACCGACCAGGAATCTGGCATTGGCCGGAAACTTCAACCTGGTAAATACCGAAGAACTGTTTTCATTGGTAAACATTGATCCCGGCGAATTTCAAAAGCAGAGCGACCTTGCCGCCATGATGGAAGTAGTACATCATTTCCTGGTCAAGGAAGATGAACAAAATCCCGGCAATCTGAACCTGGTAAATATATTGAAAAAATCTGCCAGGCTTTTTGATGGCGGATACCATGTAGCCGGCTTGATTGGTAATGGCGATGGATTTGTAATGCGCGATGCCCACGGAATACGGCCTTCCTACTATTATATAAGCGATGATGTGATTGTTGCCGCCTCAGAGAGGGCCGCAATCAGAACTACATTTAACGTAGGTGAAAAAGATGTTCATGAACTGATGCCGGGACATGCCCTGATAGTGAAAGAAGACGGTAGTTATACCATCGAACGGGTGCTGGAACCGCAGGAGAGAAAGGCCTGCAGTTTCGAACGTATATATTTTTCAAGGGGCAATGATGAAAAGATTTATCGTGAAAGAATCGCCCTTGGCTATCACCTGAGTGATCATGTGCTGAAGGCTATTGACTACGATTTGAAGAATACCATTTTTTCCTTTATACCCAACACAGCCGAAGTGGCTTTTTACGGTTTGCTGAAAGGGATGGAGGACTATCTTAATAAGATCAAAGTTCAACGGATTATGTCCTGGAACAAGGACTTTGACCAGGAAAAGCTTGCTGAAATGATCAACAGGCGCATCCGTGTAGAGAAGATCGCCATTAAAGATGTAAAAATGCGGACTTTCATCACGGAAGACGTGGGCCGCAACGAAATGGTGCAGCACGTATACGATATCACTTATGGAACGGTGAGAAAGGGAATGGATACCCTTGTGGTGATAGATGATTCGATTGTGCGCGGAACCACGCTGAAAGAAAGTATCGTGAGGATGCTGTCAAGATTGGAACCCAAGCGCATCGTTATTCTTTCATCTGCACCTCAGATCCGTTACCCCGATTGCTATGGCATCGACATGAGTAAGATGGGGGATTTTATTGCCTTTCAGGCAGCCATTGAGCTGCTCAAAGAAAGCGGGAGAGAGTGTATGCTTGACGAACTCTATTATAAGTGCAAAGAATTGGAACGGACCAATAAGCTGCACTGCGAAAACATCGTCAGGCAAGTGTATAAACCTTTCACAGCCGAGGAAATCTCCCAAAAAATCGCCCAGCTAATTACCCCGCCAGGCGAGAAAACTCCAATAGATTTGATATACCAGACCATTGAAGACCTGCATAAATCTTGTCCCACCAATACCGGCGACTGGTACTTTACAGGTAATTATCCCACTCCCGGGGGGAATAAAGTTGTGAATAAGGCCTTTATTAATTACGTAGAAGGGAAAAATATTCGCGGATATTGATTTGAAGCCTAATTGGCTTGATTTTTGTTCCAACATTGATTGGATTAAGACCCGTTTTTAAGTCCTTCATTTCCTATGTAGTCATATCTGGTTTCAAATCGGCTACCCTTTTGAAATATTCCACCACTTTATTCCTTTAATACTACGCAGGCCGAAAGTTTGCTGCCTATGCTTATTTTCCCTAAATTATTCCTGTATATTCTAAGGAATGAGAGTAATTATATTGATCCGGCATGCCAAAAGCAGTTGGGAAAGTAATGATTTAAGCGACTTTGAAAGACCCCTCAATGAAAGAGGTAGGAAGGACGCCTCCGAAATGGCTGAGCGATTACTTCAAAAAAAAATCAACTTCGCTGCATTTGTTTCCAGCCCGGCAAAAAGAGCCAGGAAGACCGCTGAACTTTTCCTGAAAGAATGGAAAGGCAAGAAGCCCGAGCTTGTATTCAAATCAGAATTATACAATCCAACCATCGAAATTTTTTACGAATTGCTGGAACAACTGGATGATCACTGGCATAACGTAGCAATCTTTTCTCACAATCCAGGCATCACTGAATTCGCCAATTCCCTCACTGATGATATTAAGATCAATAATATCCCTACCTGTGGAATTTTTGCCTTCAAAGCCGACCTTAACAAATGGATGGATTTCAAGAAAGCCAAAAAGGATTTCTGGTTCTTTGACTATCCCAAGAAAGAAGTTTCATGAAATGCAACTTTAAAAATCCATTCGATTGCAGAACTTTCTCGTTATCACATTAATCTCCACTTCGTGGAATGGAATGACAAATCTATTCCCGGCTCTTGGGCATTTTTAATTGCCCGGCTTGAACCGGTTCTTTATTTAACATACGTTAGTTAACTTACAAAAAATTGAGCTTGCAGGCCAAATTCAAACATATCTTCAGAATTACTTCCATCACAAGGAGGAATGGCATTACGCAAAAAGCCCTTAATAGGTCAATACCCTGAGTCAATATATCTCCGTTAGGAAAAAACCGTAAGAAAGAGGAGCCAAAATTGAAGTTTATAATTGGCCAAAATGTATATTTGCGTGCGTTGAATATTGACTCCGACCAGTTTTTTCAATCCTCCATTCTGTAGTTCTTATGAAATCCCTGCTGTATAAGAAAAACATATTTACTGCGTTAGCAAAAAGTAGTTCCAGCTCCAAATCCTAAAGAGCCAAAACAGGTTTAGAATTGACTCACAAAAACTGCTTATGAAGGCTAGATTACTTGGAATTTTCAGTTTGCTATGCACTGTATCCTTACTGTTGAATTGCTTTGAAGGATCTGGTCAAACATTTACCCCGAAATATACTACGGGTATGGGATCCAACGTAGTGGGCTACTATGAGTACCTGCCTGTTGGTTATAACGATCCTGCCAATGCCGGCAAGAAGTATCCCGTGATTTTTTATTTGCACGGAGGAGGTGAACTGGGAAGCAGTTCATCCAATAAGAACAACCTTGAAAAACTCAAGACTAATGGCCTACCCAGGATCATTGACCTGGGTGGATTTCCGGCAAGTTTTACCGTAAACAACCAAACCTATTCTTTCATTGTCATCTGCCCCATGTTTATAAATTGGGAAAGCGGGAATGACGTGAATGGAGTCGTGGATTATATCCTGAGCAGACCCTCCACTTATAGAGTCGATTCTTCCATGACCTATATGACGGGTTTCAGTCTAGGTGGGGGGAAGACCTGGGAATTTCTCTTTTCAAGTTTAGCCCGGTCACAAAAAATAACTGCCGTGCTTCCCATAGCGGCATACTGTGTGAATCCAGCTCTGAACCTTAACAATGCAGTGAATGTTGCCAATGGAGGCGTGGCGGTATGGGCGCTTCATAATCCCTCTGATCAAACAGCTTCTCCAACCACCTGCTGTATAAATTTGGTCAATAAGGTCAATTCTTTCAATCCACTTGTAGCAGCAAAATATACTGTGGCTTGCGTTTCGGATCCTGGTCATACAGATTGCGGACATACGGGATGGAATACAATTTATGATCCCCGTTTATATACGCTGCCCGGTTCGGGTGGCCTCAACGTTTATCAGTGGTTTCTCACGCAGAGGAGAGGCGTTGTAGCGCCACCACCACCTCCCAATAATCCTCCTGTGGCTAATGCCGGACCCGACATTAACATTACATCTCCCGCCAACACGGCCACTTTAGTGGGAAGTGGTTCGGATCCGGATGGAGGAAGGGTGACATTCAGTTGGGCCAAGATCTCGGGCCCGGCCGGCAGTGGTTTGGCCAATGCCGGTTCTGCTACGGCCACCGCAAATAACCTAATAGCGGGCGTTTACCAGTTCGAGCTAACGGTAAGGGATAGCCTGGACGCAACTGACAAAGACACGGCCAAGGTCACGGTTACTAATCCAAATCCGAATATAGCACCGGTAGCCAATGCCGGCTCAGATATTATTATCAATCTGCCAAGTACCAGTTCTACACTGAATGGCAGCGGCTCATTCGATTCGGATGGAATCATCAGCACCTATAGATGGACTAAGATTTCAGGTCCGCTAAATTATAATTTTAATGATTCCGGCCTGGCCAGCCCCACAGTGTCGGGCCTCAGAACAGGCTTGTATCAATTCCAATTAACGGTCACAGACAACCAGGGTGCAACGGATAAGGATACGGTCAAATTAACCGTGATCAATCCATTTCCCAACAAAATGCCGGTGGCGAATGCGGGTGCGGACCAGCAATTGGTATTACCAACCAGCAGCGCAACCCTCAATGGCACGCCGTCACTGGATAGCGATGGAGTTATTGTGAGCTATTCATGGAGCAAGATCGCGGGTCCTTCGAGTTTCTCCATTACAAATCCAACTGCGGCTATAACAACCGTTAGTGGCCTGGCGGCGGGCGTTTATCTTTTTGAATTGAAAGTGACGGACGATAGCGCTGCCGTGGACAGGGATACCGTTAAAATTTCCATCTCCACCACCCAGCGCGTCCTCATAGATTTTGGAACGAGTTCGGCGCTCACTGGCTCACCAGATGCTAATGGTAATTATTGGAATAATGTTACCGATGCGCGACCGGGTGTGAGGCTCAGCAATGCCATATCAACGGTGAATACGGCCACAACCATTAGCCTGGAAGTGATCAACCGGATAGATGGAACCTTTTCAACAAGCGGAACGGGGACCAACGGGGGTAATACCACAGGAGCAGTGGGAGACTATCCGGCAAGCACCACCAGCGATTTTGCATTTGCACATGAGAGCACCACCACAGGCAAATGGAGGATCTTTGGTTTAGACGCGACAAAGTCTTATTCCATAAAATTCTGGGGAAGCAAGACCTATGCGGCCGCCCGCATCATTAGGATTAAACGTTCAGACGCCACAGCCTGGCAGCAATACGATGCGCAAAACAATACCGATTATAATCGCGCGGCTGTATTTACAGTAAGCGGATTGACCGAGGTTTCATTTGACATCCAGGTGATGTCCGGCACATTTGGATATATCGACCTTGTTGATATCGCCTTCACCAATCCTTCAAACCAGCCCCCTGTTTCCAAAGCGGGGTCTGACATAAATGTTATTTTGCCACAGGATACTGCCCAGCTTAACGGAGGCAGTTCGGTTGATCCTGATGGTTCCATCGTAAAATACAAGTGGACGAAATTATCGGGTCCCGCACAGGGGTCTCTTGCCAATGATTCCATCGTTAATCCCGTTCTAAAGAACCTGCAGGCAGGCGGCCCGGGAACTTACAGCTATGGATTGAGTGTGACTGATAATGGCGGATTATCATCTACCGATACGGTGCTGGTGCTAGTAACTAACGGTGGAGCCAACCTGCCTCCGGTGGCAAGGGCCGGCAATAATATTTCAATTGGACAACCTGCGGATGCGGTCAACGGAAGTGGCTCCGCTTCATCAGACCCCGACGGAGCCATTGCAAGTTACCAGTGGCGCCAGGTATCCGGCCCCGGAACGGCTGTAATTGTTAATCCAGCTTCGGCATCCACGGTGATCCGGGGCTTGTCTGCCTCATCGGGCACTTATACATTTGAGTTAGCGGTTACAGACAACAATGGTGCGGTGGGCAAAGACTCCATTCAGGTGCTTGAGGCAACTTTTTCATTTTCACCTCCCACCGTTACTGATCTTATCAATTGCGGCAAAGGCTATAAAATAGTTGTACTAGGTTCTTCTACCGCTGCGGGTACTGGTGCCAGCCCTTCAGACAGTTCCTGGGTCAGGAAATTCACAGGATATGTAAAGTTAAAGAATGCATCGAATAATGTGGTGAACCTTGCTCTGGGTGGTACTACAACCTATGAGATTCTCTGTCCCACAGGGTTTACACCACCTGGCGGAAGGCCTGCTCCTGATACGGCACACAATATCACTAAAGCACTGAGTCTGAATCCGGATGCCATCATCATAAATCTGCCGTCGAATGACGCCGCCGCGGGATTCAGTGTGCAGGAACAGCAGGACAATTATGAAAGAACAATGGCCCTGGCCAACCAGAGCCATGTGCCGGTATGGGTTGCCAGTTCTCAGCCCCGGAACCTGAATCAATCGGGCAGGGATAACCTGGTGACCATGAGGGACTGGATATTTGCACGTTTCGGTTCAAGAGCGGTTGATTTCTGGAGCACGCTTGCAACCTCAAATGGAAGCATAAATACATTTTTTGATTTTGGAGACGGAATCCACGTCAACAATTTCGGGCATCATATTTTATATACCAGAGTGGTGGGTAAGCAAATCCTTGACACCCTTTGCATTTTGACGAACGATGCGCCACAACCGAAGGCCGGTGCGGATCAGGTGATAAAATTACCTCAGAATTCGGCCACTTTGAATGGAAGCAGTTCTGCAGATCCTGATGGCAGTATCGCTCTAAACCGTTGGAAGAAGATCGCAGGCCCCGGCGGCGGCACTATTGCCGACAGCACTGCAATCACTACCACGGTCACGGGTTTAACACAGGGACTGTATAAATTTGAATTGAGGGTGGTTGACAATCTGGGTAAAGAAGCCCGGGATACCATGCAGATTACCGTGAATCCTGCCAATCAATTGCCGGTAGCCAATGCCGGAAGAGATACTTTGCTGATTTTGCCCACCAATTCTGTTGCGCTCAATGGAGGAGCCTCCATTGATCCTGATGGTACGATCGCTTCTTATTCCTGGAGAAAGTTCAGCGGGCCAACTGCCTATACCATATCTGATTCGACAATTGTTGCCCCGGTAATATCCTCACTCGTTCCGGGAACCTACCAGATCGAACTAACGGTTAGGGACAACCTGGGTGCATCTGCGAAGGATACAGTAATGGTGGTTGTTAGCACCACGGCCAATTTACCACCGGTGGCTCAGGCGGGGTCAGACCAGGCCATCACACTACCCGTGAGCACGGTAACGCTTAGTGGAATTGGCTCATCAGACCCTGATGGATCCATTTCATCATACCGCTGGAGAAAAGTTGCAGGAGGCACGGCATCCATAACCGATTCTACCTCGGCGCAAACCACTGTAACGGCACTGGGCGCGGGAACTTATCAATTCGCTCTCATCGTAACCGATAATTTGGGTGCAACCGGAATGGATACGATGGCAGTGATTGTAAATCCTTCATTGAATATTCCGCCCACTGCCAGGGCAGGCAATGATACCGTCATTACTCTGCCACAGAATACGGTAACCTTGAATGGTACGGGCTCTGCAGACAGTGACGGCAGCATTGCTCAATATCGCTGGAAAAAGATAGGGGGTCCTTCGGGAGGATCGATAGCCGATACGACGGCTGCACAAACAACGGCATCGGCACTGGGAGCGGGAAGCTATCAATTTGAACTGACGGTTACGGATAACCAGGGAGCAAAGGGCAGAGACACTGTGATCATTATAGTGAATCAACCTCCGATTGCCAATGCCGGCACCAATAGAAGTATAACCTTACCGGTCAATACCATCCAACTCAATGGTAGCGCTTCATCGGATCCCGATGGCAGTATTGTGGCTTATTTGTGGTCGAGAGTGAGCGGACCTGCATACAATATCAATGACTCTACAGTGGCATCACCAACAGTCAGCAACCTGGTGGCAGGCACTTACGTTTTCAAACTCACGGTTAGGGATAATCGGGCAGCCAGCGCCACCGCACAGGTAACCATAACAGTGAACCCGGCCATTGTATCGGGTGGCCGCACCAGGATCCTGATAGATGCCGGGCCTTCCGGTTCCACCACGGCTTCTCCGGACGCCTTTGGGAAATACTGGAATAATATGACGGATGGCCGTGTGGGCGTAAGGGTAAGCAATGCTGTGGATACGGCTAACAAGCCCACCACTCTCGGCCTGGAAGTCATTAATCGTATAGATGGAACATATGCCCCTAACTACCCCGGAACCAATGGCGGTAATAGCACGGGCATTGTGGGAGATTATCCTGCCAGTGCCACCAATGATTTCATATTTGCACATTCAAGCACCACCACGGGAAAATGGAGGATATTTGGCTTGGATTCAACCACATCCTATAGCATTAAATTTTGGGGAAGTAAGACTGGCGGAGACCGGGTGATCCGGATAAAACCCAGCGATCTGAGCACCTGGCAGCAATACAATGCCCTGAACAATACTGATTATAACCGTGCCGCTACATTTAGCGTGTCGGGAGTTACTGAAGTTTCATTCGACATCCAGGTGCTTTCGGGTACCTTCGGTTATATCAATGTGGTGGATATCATTGGCATCCAGGGAGGCGGATTGCAGCGTACTCAAAATCTCATGGTGCAGACGCCCGCAATGCAAGCGCAGTCATTGGAAATTGCATCCAATACAGAAGATCGGGTGAACCTGTATCCAAATCCGGTTCGTAGTGAGGCTCAGTTGGTAATACAGAACGCTTACCATGGACCGGTGAACGTGATCCTCAGGAACCAGTACGGGCAGGCTATCAGGCAAATTCCATTGGAAAAGACGGGAACCAATATCAGTCATACGCTGCTCCTGTCTGACCTGCCCAAAGGATTGTATTTTATTCAACTCCAGTTTGGCGGAAAAACTTCAACTGTCAAATTCATTAAGTACTAGTCATAACATTCAGATTCAGAGGCCCGCCATATTTCGGCGGGCCTTTGAGTTTTAAGAGGATTGCCGTTTCATGAACCAGGCATGATTCGGTACAGATCCTTTGATTTTGGATATGTTGCGAGTTATCCACAAGATCCGGCTTTGGCATAATTTTAGGAGCAGATTTGATTCCCTTCTCCCCCGGAAAGTATAATTCTGAAACCATTTTTCTGAACGCTTATTGATTGCGGATCCTGCCTGGGCCGCAATATCCAATTCACTATGAAAAAAATGTGCTTGCTGCGGCCTGTGCCTTTTATATTATACGCTGTCATTATCATTTTCTTATTGCCAGTAAACACAGCAGTATGCCAAACCCACACGGCACGCAGTGTCACCATCAACTCCAATTGTAAAGGATTCTATGAATACCTACCCATTAATTATGCTTCAGGCAACCAGACCTATCCCCTAATCATTTTCATTCACGGTGTTGGAGAATTGGGGAATGGAACCACAGATCTGAGTAAAGTGCTTGCCAATGGTCCGCCCAACCTCATAGAGCAAAAAAAATTTCCTGTTTCATTCACGGTAAATGGAAATTCATTTTCATTCATCGTTATTTCGCCACAATTTGTTGCATGGCCTTCGGCTACTGACGTGAATACGGTTCTGGATTATGCAGTTGCGAATTATCGTATTGATATAGACCGGGTATATATAACCGGGCTCAGCATGGGCGGTGGAGCCACCTGGGATTATGCAGGAGCCAATACGGGGTACGCTTCCCGAATTGCGGCACTCCTGCCCGTTTGTGGAGCCTCTTCCCTTTCTCAATCTGCCTGCGATAGAATTGCCGCTTCTAACCTACCCGTATGGGCTACCCACAATAATGGAGATGATGTGGTAACAGTTCAGAATACTTTGAATAATGTAAGCAAAATTAATAGCCACCTGCCGGCTCCAAACCCTTTGGCGAAGCAGTCCATTTTTAATGCTACGGGTCATAATGCATGGTCCAGGACCTACGATCCAAACTGGAGAGACAGTGGGTATAATGTTTACGAATGGATGCTAAAGTATCAAAGAAGCACGCTCATATTGCCCATAAAAATGAAGTCATTTGATGTGAGGCTGGAGCAGGATAATACTGTACTGTTGAACTGGGTTACTGAATTTGAAAATAGAAGTGATTATTTCAGCATTCAGAGGTCGCGGGATGGAATTAGTTTTGAATCGATTGGCAAAGTACAGGCGAAGGGAAATTCTCAAGCAGAGAATACTTACCGCTTTATGGATCCGCAGCCCTTTCCCTCTCTGAATTTTTATCGGTTAGCCGAGACTGATATAGATAACAAGACTTATTATTTTGAAATCAGGAAATTGTTGATCCCGCCCGGCTCGAATTTTGAAATAGGCATTGCGCCCAACCCAGTCTTCAATAATGCGGCGCTATTTATTAATTCAGAATTGATGGGTAACATATCATGCACACTATTGGATATGACTGGCAGGATTATACGCTCCTACCAGTTCCAGAAGGATCAGATATATATGCAACAGATCCTTTCTATGTACAATGTACCCAGGGGTGACTATGTGCTGATGGTGAAGGGTCGGGATTTTAGTCAGAGCCTGAGGATTTCAAAGCAATAAATATCATTTTCATTCTATATCCTATGTGGCCCCGTTTAAAGCGGGGCCTTTATTTTGCCGTGATGCAAGCGGCTTAAAAATTAATGCCTTGTTAAGGAATCCAGGAAAGCTGCAATCCTGCCTCTGTATGATTTGTTTTGCACGTCTTCCAACCTGTAAGGAAAGGCCCCGGCTTCTGCCAAAGATTTTTCCAGGCAAAATTCCTGTTGGCGGGTTGAATAGAATATCCCCTTTTCCAGGAGGTACTCTGATAAGTATTCCTGTTCGGCCTGACCGGGCGTGGGAATGAGGATTGCTTTTTGACGGATGGCGAAAAGGTCCATGACTGAACTGTATCCGGAACGGCAGATCACCCATTCGGATTTCAGCATGGCCTGGTTTAATTCCGAGGTGCCCATGTAATTATGCACCATAATATGAGGGGCCACACTAATTTTTTCTGTTGTGGAAGGAAGCCCTCTGATCAAGAGCACATGCTCCCTGAAATGTTTCAATTCATTCAGTAATTTCTCTTCCAGCATGCTACGTTGTGGCTCGGGGCCAGATAAAACAACCGTGAGCGCGATTTTTTTTTCGGTGGGTTGCCAGTTAAACCTGGAAATTGGACCAATATAGAAGGCATTTTCAGGTAAGCTGGTATCATGTGATAAATCTCCCGCGAGATTTTGAGTTCCTTCAAAATCCGGTATCCAACATTCAGAGAATCGTTTGATAAGATTCCGGCTTAACCTGCGCAGGATTTTGTCGGCACCCGAACCAAAGCCGGAACGGATACGGAGTTGATGCGTAATGAATACGCAGGGGATTTTGTGGTGATACAACCCATAGCGATTATCGCTGATCACCGCGTCAAATTCATACTTATGAATTATCTTTTTCAGCCATCTGTGTTCGGAGCGGATGGAATAAAGGATCTTGGGTGCCTGTTGCAGGATTTTCCACTTAAAATTACTTCCTTCCCTGGGATAGTTAACTCGATAACTATTTAATTCCAAAAAATGAAGCCCTGTAAATTCGAGGCTCAATATTTGATGGCTATCAGGTTGAGAAGCAATCCAAATCTCGCATCCCTTATCCTGCAGTTCACGAATTATGGGAATGCATCGGGTAATATGCCCCAGACCCCAGTGCAGTGGCGCCACCAGTATCCTCGGTTTACGCTGATTGACAGCTAATTCTGAAGGGTTTACACTTTTGCTAATATTTGGCGAAATTGGATGAATGCGACAATATTTTAAGAGCAAAATAGTTTAATTTACAATTGGATTTCAATATGAAAAAACTAAGCCATAAAATAATTTTTTTCTTACTTTTAATGACTGTGTTCGCAGCCGGATGTGGCATTTTTAAAGGAGGCCAGAAAGGTTGCGGTTGCCCCAATAAAAAAGGTATGGTAGGTTATTAAAATCCTATAGTCATGAAGACGCCCAACAGAGACTTGCTGGTTTTATTGAAAGACGAGTTCATGAGTGAACAAGCGATAGAACATGAAGTGGAGCAAATAAACGAAATGCTCCTCCATGCGGAATCACTCAAGAATTTTTGCCTCGCTCACGAAGTCATAGATCTCAATAAGTACAAGATTGCCTCTTCCTCAAAATTTATAATGCAGGTTGTAAGACAAAAGGAATTGAAGCCATTTCAATTTCTCTGCAATAAAAATTGATTCATTCAAAATATCTTCTTGGTTCAGACTCCATAGAGCGGGCTACCGGCTCTTATTTTTTGTTGCAGATCATTGTAATGCAGCAAGTGCGGTTCTCAGCTTTCCAATCATTTCAGGAATTTCCTCTTTTTTACAGGTGCCTATGCTAAGGCGATACCAGTCGGAA
>CALFNL010000409.1 GCA_937902875.1 uncultured Bacteroidota bacterium
CGCATGCATTTTGGGATGAAAGGCAACTATGCTTTTACTCACAAACAACTCAATAAATCTTACAACTTCATAGGCAGTCACCACAATATCATGTATTCAAAGGAATTTGATATGGAAGTGAACAATAACACTTTGGAGTTGGAAACCTTCGGCGTTCAATTCCCAAAGGAGCTCTTCATTAAATTCACTCAAAATGCCAGTGAAACCCTGAAAAGATTTTCAGAAGATATTATTGCCGGCAGGAGCTGCATCCTCTCTGAAAAATGGGGGGCCATAAACAGCCCCATCCAGCAGTCAATACAGCAGATCATCCATTGCAGGTATAAGGGGGACCTTCAAAAATTATTCCTGCTTTCCAAGAGCATTGAACTCTTGGTATTGTCGGCTGAAGCCTGCAGCCTTTCTGAAAACAGGAAGGATAGGTTCATAAAGAATGGAAGGGACAGGGAAAAGATCATCGCCGTCAGGGACCTGATCAATGACCGGGTCAGCGATCCGCCCAATCTTTCAGAAATAGCCAGGGCCGTTGGTCTGAATGAATATAAACTCAAGCGGGGTTTTAAAGAAACATTCAATACTACCGTTTTTGGCTACCTGACCGATCAGCGTTTGCACTTGGCCCGTCAATTTTTGCAGGATACGGAAAAAACTGCCGCTGAAATTTCAAACGAACTGGGTTATTCCACACCTCAGCATTTTAATAACGCATTCAAGAAGAAATTTGGGATCACACCCTTTTCTGTTAGAAATAATCCGTAAAATGCAATCCCCCGGGTTTCTGAATTCCTAATATTGTGAAGCGGGCTTTACAAGGGTCGCACTAATTTATCATCTTCATAAAATCAGGTATTATGGGTGAGAAACTGATCGTAGAAAACAGCATCTCCATCAAATCTCCGGCAACCAGGGTGTGGGATGCGCTGGTTAACCCGGCACAAACCAAAAAATACATGTTTGGCTGCGAGGCCCTGTCTGACTGGAAACCGGGAAGCCCATTATTATGGAAAGGCAGCTACGA
Source organism: uncultured Bacteroidota bacterium (assembly GCA_937902875.1). Classification (GTDB taxonomy): domain Bacteria; phylum Bacteroidota; class Bacteroidia; order Chitinophagales; family Chitinophagaceae; genus PSRI01. Next base: position 1,019 of record CALFNL010000409.1, read on the forward strand.
AGGCAATGAGGTGGTATTCGTAAAGGGCATCATTAAGGAAATAAAACCTGAAAAATTCCTGGCATATACCGCCATTGACCCCAACTCAGGTATAGAAGATAGACCCGAAAATTACCTGACGGTCACCTATGAGCTGGCCGAAGGGAATGGACAGACTTTACTTACCGTAACGCAGGGCGATTATTCCCAGGTGGGGGATGGAGCAAAGAGATACCAGCATACACTTGCAGAAGGAGGTTGGCAACCCATATTGGAGGCCATCAGGAATTTGGTTGAATCGAACTGAGAAGCTTAAGAATAAGAGCCAGGATCTTTCAAATATTTCTTGGGTTTTTCCATTTTTTTTCCAGCCTTTCGATGGTCCCTTTTATCCTTTCATTCCTGGTCTCTTCTTTTTTTGCCGTTACGATCCATTCCAAATATTCTTTTTTGTTGGAGAATGAGAGGGTTTCAAAAAATGAAGCGGCTTTTTTATTCTTTTTCAGCGCACCGGAAAGATCCTCAGGTAAAAATACTTTTTTTGCTGCCGCGTCAATATAGTTGAAAATGGGGCGTTCCCTGGGTTTTGCCTCCTTCTTTTTGTCAGCTTCGGTTTTGAGGCGCATTCCAAATGAAGACCAGGTATCGTCGAATGAAATCAGGCTGATCCATTGCAGGTTTTCATGCTTCAATAATTTTTCCCATCCTTTATCCCTGCTAAGGTCCGTCTGTATGCCTGAACTGCCCTTAGGATAGTAGATCCAGCAAATAATATCTCCTTTCAGCAGATTTAAAACCCTGTTCAGGTCTTTTTCCATTTGCGCCCTGCTCCTCACGAACCAATGAATCTGTTGGAAGTCTTTTGCGGACTGCGAGGTACTTGCATTTAGAGAGTCTGAATCAATTTTTTTTTCAAAACTCGAAGGCGCGTTTATTGTCAATAGCTTCATTCCATCCCGGATGCGAAGCTTTTTCGCGATGGCTGATGGCATAGCTCTTATTATTTGAAGATAAATATAATGCATCCCCCAATGATGCCAGTATCGGGAATTGCTTTATTTGTGAGAAATGATCGGCGCCCGCATCCGGATTTATTAAGAGATGATGGTAAAAGAAAGCAGGCAACCCTTTCCGGATCGCCTGCCCTAAATGAAATTTCGCTGGTGTAAATAACACTATAATGCGCCCAGTTGTTTCAGAAACTTTTCAGAATTAGCCCTCACGTTTGCGGGCGGGTTCATGCTGAGGCATTTTTTGAAATTGGCGATCGCATTTTTCTTGTCGCCTTTGGTAGCATAACCTTCACCCAGACTGTCCCAGGCATTCGGGCTATTCGGATGCCTTTGGGTATTGAGAATAAATATTTCGATGGCCTTATCATGCTGGCCGGCATTCATCAGTTGATATCCATATAGGTTCAATTCATTTTCCGTGGACAAATCAATGGCTTCCTTCATCACTTTTTCAGATTCGGCATCCTGCCCCATTTGTTTGAGAATACCCGACTTGACATTGAGCGTATTGAAGTTCCTGTTTATGGCAATGGCCTGATCAATCCATTTGAGGCCTTGATCGTAATTGACCTTATTCTGAAGCGAATAATTCGCGGCGCCTGCATAACCCAGCCAGGTGAATCCGGTGGCACCTTTTAGTTCATCGGCTGCATTCGCCATTACAATATCATCAACAGCAAATTCAATTTTAACCGGAATTTGCAGTTTTTCCCAATTGAGATCCAGCTCGGCAGAATTTTTAGTAAGATTGGAAAATTCATAAGTCAATAATTCTGTTTGAGGAATGGCGCGCAATTGAATCTTTGCGCGCAGTTGGTCCTGCGCGGCGTTGTACCAAAAGCTTCCCCACGACCTGCTGTCTTTCGACAATATCAATTCACCTGTATTGTCTTTATTCACTACGAAAAACAAACCGTATGATCCCGCGGGCACCTGCTGTCCTTCAACGGTGGCCGGGTGTGAGAAAGTTATGACCGTATTTTCGTTTGCGCCTGCCCGCCAGGGCGCTTCATTACCATTTCCAAAACCCTGCCTGTTCCATCCGTAAGGAACCAGGCCCCCCCATATTTGACGACCTCGCACGGATGGGCGGGAATAGTTCACCGCCACTGTAGAAATTCCAATGGTTTGCGATACCGTTGCTGCCGGGCTGGGGGTTCTTGGCGTGGTAACGCCCTGGGCCATTACTATATAAGAAAGGAATAGCAATGCTAAGCAAGAAATAGATCGCGTGAGTGAAAGCTTACCCATATTAAATGAATTTAAGAATGTAAAAATGAGAATGCCATCTTTAAAATACAATCAGTGATAAGCATATTTCATTGATTCTATTCAAGCGGTTTGACCAGGTGCTGGAAGGCTTGAACACGATCATGTGCCGCGTGGGGAAATGATCGACAGCAGATCATTATTCTTATGCAGGAGGTCTGGTTTAATAGTTTAGTAAGGATTCTTACAGGCACTGGCCGGGATCATTTCCTGAATTGAACAATGTATTCAGACAAATACTGGCTCGAATCCTTGTGCATGTCTTTAAAAAACAGTCTTGCTTTCTGGTCCAGTTTGAGGCAGGTGTTTCTATTTGTGATATCAGATTTCGAATTCAGGGGTTGCAGTGAAGGGTACCAGAGAACATGCCCGGGTTTATCCAATAATAATTGTGGGATGGACCATTCCTGGGAATTATTTCCGGCTCCCAAATCAGGATTCTTATTAAATGATATATAAATGCTGCTTCCTTTCCAGGAAGGTCCTTCCGCTTTTGCCATCAACATCACCCATGCATTCAGGTATTGATTCCAACTGACCGATGGTCCCCAATAGAATTTCGACAAGGGCGAAGAGGCAGGCCCGCCGCCAGACACAATGGGTATTTGAATGGATGGTATTGGCACACCCACCCCTTCAAATGATGCATTAAATCCTTTTCCATCCCATCTTTTTGCCTTACCCGCCGGGTTATCCAGGTCAGATATGCTGATGCGTGCCACGCTGATACACTGACCACTCCATTCAACCGTGGCGTCATAAGAGCCCGCAGCATAAACACCCGGATATCCGTATTCTCCATAAAACAAATAGAGATAGTCTCCGGATGCCACCGCAGACGGATCGCCAACTCCTCCGGCAAAAGTTACTGAAGTATTGTGCGGCTTCAATATGAGCCGGGGTTGAAGATCCTCAATAAAAATCCCCTTGTCTTCCCAACTCCTGCCACCGTTGCCAGATTTCATGACGCCTATCCGGCATACCGCTGCCGGAGTAGCCTCTCCCGTTAGTCCCTGCGGCCAGTTCAGATTAATATAGCCTTTGCTGCTAACCGAATCAAAGGGCAATGTAGAAGGGTAATTTTCATTGTGATAAACGGCATAGAGGGTCTTCCCCGATTTATCTTTGGAATCCTGGTACACTGTTTCAAACCACACAGCGCCATGCAGGCCCCCGGTAGCCGGTCTTGCATTTGGGGGCATCAGTGGTTCGCTGAATTCGTGTGATCTTCTGGCGAAAGCCTCTTCGGCATTAAACCCGTCGGCATATTTGAGTTCGCGGGAATAGCCCCATAACGGATCTTCTCCATATTTACCCGGAAAAATTCTGAATGTGTCACCGATCCATGCCTCGGCCATATTACAGTCCACAAATGAATTGAAATAGAATCCGGAGGATGGAACCAGTACCGCTGCCGGTGTGGACAGATGGTCAGACTTCCGGACTGAATTAAAAATAAAATCCGCGGCCAGTAAGATGGCCAATAATACCAGAGCTCCTTTCAGATATCTCGAAATTTTCATTCTTAAAATTTTCTACTAAGGAGAAATATAGTGAGATTTTCCCATTGTACTGAAGTTTTGTGGCAGAAAATGGAAACCGGCATTTTCATAGGCATTATGTTACCAGGCGGCATGAGCATCATTTCCAAAACAAATATTTCATTCCGGAACTTTGCCAGTATCCAACACCCGCAATGGTGAGCCAGAACATTTTTCACGGATCTGGCAAAAAAGGATGTTTCCTTATTCAAACCGAATAGCAAGGGTACCCGCCAAACCGCAACCGACCGGAAGATATGCGGTATAAAATAAAGGCAGGTATTAACAAACTGTCAATAAATATGGTTGCACGATTTTATTTCCAGCCAGTGGAATAATTTTTTGTGAAATGTTCGGGAGGCTGTTATTCCCGGGGTCATAATGTTCCTTGAAATAATCAAATCTTCACTTGGCTGGTATGCTTAATTATATTATCTTCCCTGAAGAGTTTTTTTCCTTCACCGTTTCTAGCTTCCTTTTAACAGCTTCTAGAGGGGTTTGTGTCAAGAGTTGTTTTCATGAAACAGAATCGACTAATACAATTCTATGCGAAAATTAAAGGTTGGAGTCATTGATCTGGTCAGCAAAGGACCAAATAATACCCTATGGGCCAAGATTATGCATGCCAACCTGGCGAGCGTTATGCCGCAGGTGGTTGCCACCTGGTGCGAACAGGAAGGTCACGATGTAAAAATGATCTGTTATACAGGTCAGGAAGACCTGGGAAAAGAATTGCCCAAGGGTGTTGATCTTGTATTCATCTGTTCCTTCACCCAGGCTGCCATGCTGGCTTATGCGCTGAGTAATTTCTTTCGAAGCCAGGGCGCGGTAACCGTATTGGGAGGGCCACATGCGAGGTGTTATCCAGACGACGCCATCAAATATTTCGACTATGTTTTGGGCTTCACCCACAAATCTACCGTGGCAGGAATATTGGAGAATTGTGTGCCCCAAAAGCCACTGGGTATTCATCTTTCAGAAGGCCGGCAACCACAAACGCTACCGGGTGTAGTTGAACGCTGGAAATTCATAGAGCCCACGCTCAAAAAAGCGCCCTTCCTCAAGATCGTTCCCATGGTGGGC
>CALFNL010000410.1 GCA_937902875.1 uncultured Bacteroidota bacterium
CAGCATATTTACATCATACAAAAGAAAAGCAGGCTGCCTGATCAAGCCCACCATATTCTTATATACGTCCACATCAATTCCATTCTTTCCGCCAATAGCAGCATCCACCATGGCGAGCAGGGTTGTGGGTACAAATCCAAATGAAAGCCCGCGCATATATATGGAAGCCACATAGCCCGTGATATCGGTAACCACGCCTCCGCCCACTCCCACCAGGATGGTTTTTCTGCCGGCTTCCAGGTCTATCAGTTGCCGGATCACGGCATCCACCGTTTGCTGCACTTTGAATTCTTCTCCCGGCTTCAGTACGATTGTATTCCAGCCTTTGAATTTGGAAACATGTTTGTCAAAAACATGCTTATCCGTAATGATTATGGTCTCGCTTTTCAAAACCAATTTAGAAAGATGGGAAAAAGCCGCTCCAAAATAAAAATCCGTTTTCCCAGTAGTGAATTTATAACTAAGCTTTTTCATTGCTCTGTATTGCCGGCGTCAGTTTGGGTTCACCAATTAAAACATCTCCCGGATTTAACAATTCAAAAATGATAGTCTTCAAATATCTTCAATTCATCTTCCAATGTTCTTGCCAGGTGCCAGTCTTCCTGCTTTTCAATATAATCCACTACGGCCTTTACACCCGAGGGGCTCACCGTATAAGCCGCAAATCCTTCTTCCCATTCAAAAGGCCCTGCAAGAAGCCTGGTGCCATTCAGCCATTCGGCCGAACTGGTCTTAATGCTTTTCATTACCTGGGCCAGATTTTGGGCAGCCTGAAGTCTCAATAAGCAATGCACATGGTCTTCCACTCCATTCACGCACATGATATTGATGCCATTTTCGGCCGCCTGTTTTTGCAAATGAGCGAACAGCACTTTACGGATTGATTTGGTTAAGCAGGGCTCAGCGCCATTCACACGCCATATCGTGTGCACAAAAAGGAAAAGTTTGTTGGGAATGCCCATCATTTACCTGGTTAGTCAAACACCGGGATTGAAGATCGCCAATAAATCAGCTATTCATGATCTTATTCTGGTGACTGATGCTTTCCATATGAACGGCGTCAAAATACCTGGTGATGAATTCTCTGCTCAGTCCTATTTTTTCACCTTTTTGAAATGCTCTTTCCAGGATTTCGTTCCACCGGTTGGTTTGCAGGATGGTAATATTATTATTCTTCTTGTATTCGCCAATATGTTCCGCAATCTTCATGCGTTGACTCAATATTTGCATCAGCTCATCATCCAGGTGATTGATTTGCTGGCGGAGTTTTTCCAGCGCGGCATGAAATTCTTCGGAATTCACGTCTTCCTTTCTCCAAATGATGCTATCGAGCATTTCTGCCAAGCGTTCCGGGGTAACCTGCTGTTTGGCGTCGCTCCAGGCATTGTCGGGATCAATATGAGATTCGATCATAAGCCCGTCAAAATCCAGGTCTATGGCTTTCTGGGCCACATCCAGCAGGATATCGCGGCGGCCGCAGATATGCGAGGGATCGTTGATGATCATCAATTCGGGATTACGGCGTTTCATCTCAATGGCCAGGTGCCACATGGGAGCATTGCGATATTCTGTATTTCCATAGGAGCTGAAACCACGGTGTATGAGGCCTATCTGCTTAATACCGGCCTTGGCTACACGCTCAACGGCTCCGATCCACAGTTCAAGGTCGGGGTTGATGGGGTTCTTGATGAGTACCGGCACATCCGCGCCTCTTAAGGCATCGGCCACTTCCTGAACGCTGAAAGGGTTTACCGTGGTTCGCGCACCCAGCCACAATATGTCGGTATCAAAATGCAATGCATCTTCAACCTGTTTGCCGGTGGCTACTTCAACCGTAATAGGCAGGCCTGTGAGCTTCTTAGCCTGTTGCAGCCAGGGCAGTCCCTTGGTGCCAATGCCTTCAAAACTTCCCGGGCGGGTGCGGGGCTTCCAGATGCCGGCCCTTAAAATATCCACTTTGCCTGTATTAGCCAGGCGCTGGGCCGTTGCCAATACCTGATCTTCCGTTTCGGCGCTGCAGGGGCCCGAAATGATCAGGGGACGTTTTTCCCATTTTTCCTGCACAACTGATTTCATTTTGGTTTCGATTGCTTGCATTATTTCAAAAATTAATCTATTGAATGGCAAATCACCCCGGGGTTCTTTCCCTGAATGTGCGTAATAAGCTTGAAAGTTAATTCCGTCAGAAGGCTCTTTCTAGCGTCTGCTCTCCGCTTCATTCATCCTGATGCTTCTTCCCTTGTATTTTTTCCCATCGATAGACCTGATCATTTGGCTGGCTACCTTGCTGTCAATTTCTATCCAGGAATTCATTTCTTTCATGTCTATTCTTCCCAGCACATCTTTTCTCAGGTCGCTCATGTCGAGTATAAACTGAAGGAAACTGGCTTTGTAAAACCCGTCTTTCGTGCCCAGGTTCACAAAGAGTTTTGTGTAATCTCCATTCGATCCAAATTCCCTGCCCCTTGTGTCGCGCCGCCTTGTCATGTCCCTTCTTTCAGTGGTAAATGATCTGGGTTCCCGCTCCCGGTATTCACGTTGACGTTCCCTCATATTCAGGTCTTCCGCATTTTCATAGTATTTGAGGAACCTGTCGAATTCAAGGGCGGCCACTCTCTGGAGCACTTCTTCCTTACTCACGTCGGCAAACTTTTCCTTTAGCATGGGCACATAGGGTTCATAGTCTCCATGGCTGATGTCGAGCTGCAATAATTTTTCCATGAAATGAAAGAACTGCTTCCTGCAAACGTCTTTGCCCGATGGTATTTCCAGCTTGTGGAAGGGCACTTGCACCATTCTTTCAATCTGCCTGATCTTACCGATCTCACGGCTATGGATAATGGACATACAGATACCGGTATTGCCCGCCCTGCCTGTTCTGCCGCTGCGATGGGTGTAAACTTCCACGTCGTCGGGCAATTCGTAATTGATTACATGCGTGATGCCCTGTACGTCTATGCCTCTTGCCGCCACATCGGTGGCTATCAGGAGCTGCAGGGTCTTGTCACGAAATTCGCCCATCACCTTGTCACGCTGCTGCTGGGTAAGGTCGCCATGTAATGCGTCTATATCATATCCTTCCCTGGTGAGCTTTTCCGAGATGGCCTGGGCATCGGCCTTGGTACGGGTAAAAACAATTCCATAAATTCCCGGGTTAAAATCAATCAACCGCTTCAAAGCCTGATAACGGTGTTGGGCACTCGTAATATAATACTGGTGATCCACATCCTTATTGGCCGTATTCATTCTGCCGACGGTTATTTCCAGCGGCTTCTGCATATATTTCTTGCTTACGCGACGGATTTCCGGCGGCATGGTGGCACTGAACAACCAAGTGGCTTCGCGATTCGGTGTATTCTGCAGTATGAATTCTATATCGTCCTGGAATCCCATATTCAGCATTTCATCCGCTTCGTCGAGCACCACGTATTTGATCTGTTCCAGGTTGATGGCCTTTCTTTCAATGAGGTCAATCAAACGGCCAGGTGTTGCCACAACTATCTGCACCCCTCTTTTTAACTCCCTGATTTGCGCACCGATGGCTGTACCTCCATAAACGGCAATCACATGCATGCCGCTGATGAATTTCTTATAGAGCTCGATTTCGCTCACGATCTGCAGGCACAATTCTCTTGTGGGGCAAACAACCAAAGCCTGCGGATACCTTTCATTCGCATCCACCAGTTGCAACAACGGCAATCCAAATGCCGCGGTCTTGCCGGTCCCGGTCTGTGCCAAACCTACCAGGTCCTTAGTTCCACTCAATAAAACAGGAATAGCCTGTTCCTGTATGGGGGTTGGATGTTTATAACCCAAAGCATCGGTAGCTTGTACCAACTTCGCATCTAAACCCAACCCTTCAAAAGTCATCATATGTTTAAAAAATTTG
>CALFNL010000411.1 GCA_937902875.1 uncultured Bacteroidota bacterium
TTTTCTTGCCCAGCCAAATCATCCTATTTGCATCCAGATTGGTGACCTTCACAATCAGATGGTTGCCCTTGCTTTTCAAAATACCAGGAGGAATATCCAGGATATAGGGCACAGACCAGCTGCGGCCAATCAGCCTGCCATTAACAGTAACTTCAGCCATCTCCCTCACATCACCCAGGTTGAGCCGGAATTTTTTATCATGTAGCATGTCTTGCGGCAAATCGAAACTGGTTTCATATCGAGCCGTGCCCGAAAAATATTTTGCCATGGTATCAGGAGCCTGGGTCCAGCTTCCTGTTTCAATTTGCTGAAAGCCCGAAGGAATGACCGGCGCACCTTTTTCGAATGTTATTTTCCAGGGTCCTTTTAATGACTGCGACTTGTCTGCATAGAAATAGGGCCAGGTCTTATCCTGAACTGCAGCATCATACACTTTCAAAAAACAGGATTGACCAGGGGATAATTGCAAGTATATTTCGTTACCCCTTTTTTTCAGCAGTCCCCAGCGATTCTCCAGCGGGTCATATTGGCGCACTGAATTGAATTGCCCGGGAACGGGAATCCATCCTTCACGGAACTGGTCCTGCTGATTGGCAATGAAATAGACCTTGCCACTATCAGTTGATTTACGAATATATTCGAGTTGAAACCGGGGAAAGGATTCTCTTCTTAATCCTAATTGGCTCAAACGTCCAACGAAATCACCGGTAACCGAAACATTTTTCCAGGAGCGCATTTCCTTCACCATGGCCACCAGCCTGGTTCTTCTTTGCGCCGCATCCAACAAGCCCGGCACATCATAGGGCGCCTTATAGGCAAATACAATGGGTATTCCCCGGGCCGCGAGTTGATGCAGCGCCAGCACGGTGCTCACAGGCATACGCTTACAAGAGGGTAATACAATTGCCTTGTATGACTTTCCTGAAGCGGTCACCAAACAACTATCCTTTACCGTTAGGCCCTGCAATTGCCTGTCAGACACATAATCGAAATCAAATCCCTCATCACGTAATTTCCTGGCCACGTTTCCAAAATCGTTCTTGTAAAACCATTCCATGGGATTATGCACCGCCATCATGGCCAATTTACTGCGGTCATCTTCCGGCATCTCAGACCATATGTCGTAAATCGGAAAATAGAGCAATATTTCATTGTCGGGCGCACTGTTTTGAAGAATTTGTTGTGATCGTTCAATATAGCCACTGAAATCTGGCATATAATCCACGAGTCCGCTATTATGCCCAAAATTGCTTGCAGGATAGAACAACCATCCGGGAAAACCAAGGTTCATTGGTGAATAAGTGGCGCAAGTGAGCATTACATGATTGATCCCCGAAATAAACACTTCATCAATCTGGGGCTTTACTTGCGAGAGGGCCACTTTAAAATGATTGCCCAGCCAGGTTGCCGTTTCTGAAGACACCAATCTTTTTCCCGAAACATTTGCGGCAGAGGAAGCAAATTTCATCACGAGCTTGTCAGGACGCCAGAATACTTCGGGCGCATAGTCTTTATCAGTTCTCACCATCGGAATATGAAAATCGCTGGCTCCGAAAGATTCAGTTTGGGGGATATCTGAGGCCGCATAAAGATCGAGCCAGTTGGCAGGCGACCCATGGGCCTGCTCCACGGTGCGGGTTCCATGTTTATGAGCCCAGGCAGTCCATGGCTCCACAAAATTATGGAGCAGTAGGTCGGAAATTGTTTCCCGGTAATCGCATAGAATTCTCCAGCGTTCGTGTGAATTTGTATTCGAAAAGAAAATATTGAGGTAGCGACGCAGGTCATAGCCCCGGCGTTTTTGAAATTCATCTAAAAAGGAGGGTGTAAAATCTGCGCCATAAACTTCGTAGGAATCATTGAAAACAGAGCGGATATGCCGTCCATTCAGGAACAGGGAATCAAAACGGCTTAAATATTTTTCAACGGCTTCCCGGCTAAAGTGATCGAGCACAAGCCCCGCGCCCCCGGGACCGGAGCGCTTTACCATTTGCCCGGTTGGCACTGAAAATATCCCATAGATTTCCCAAATGCCCCGCGGAAATTTGTAAATGAGGTTCCCATTGCCGGAAATTTTAGATGTGAGATCAATGAATTGCCCTTTTTGTGAATAAGCAACAACCGTAGCAATGGAGGTATCAGCACCGGCCAGGCGCAATCTCAATTTTTCACCGCCATTGGCTGTCAAAATCTTCCCTCCGGCCAGTTTTCTGGCAGCCATGCTTTTGTTTACATTGGATCCGCCATAAGGCCAGGCGGAACCCAGAGACAGGTCAACAGCCATTCCTTTAGCGGCTGAAATATCCCCGGTATAATTTACCATTTGGATCCATTCCGCACTCATGAATGGAATCGATTCTTTATCATGGCCATCAACCCCATAAGTCGCGGCAATATTTACACCTACAATACCCTCCTTTTGAAATGCGGCAATATGTTCCTGAAGGCCTTGCCTGGTAACGGCACTTCCAAGCCAGTACCACCATAACCAGGGCTTTTCTTCGGCGACGGGAATAGCCGATTGGGCCTGAATGCTGACCCTCAGTGCCATTAGCGCCAGAAAAAAAACAAGACATTTTATTTTTCTATTCATGATTCCAGGAAATTATTTTGATCATTTTGTGCCGGTTAGCCAGATTTCACCAATAATCCCCGAAGCCTGCAATTCCCAGTCTGCCGCATCAAACACTCCTTTTACGGGATCAGCTATATAAAAATTCTTCCAGGGTATCTTGTGGCGATCCATCCAAATTACCCGGTTGGTGGAAAGATTGGTTACGCGAATATTGATCCTGTTATTTTTTCGCTTGAGCCAGCCTGGTTCAATATCAAATGTAAAGGGAGCGCTCCAGGATCTGCCTGCGGAATGTCCATTCACATACAATTCTGCCATATCGCGTAAGCCGGGTATGCTCATCCGGATCAATTTATTGCTCTGCAATGCCGGTGGAATTTCAACCACGGCGGAATAAACAGCCGTTCCGGAATAGAACTGCAGGGCAGTGTCTGGATAATCTGTCCAGCTCTTAAGTTCTCTGGTATGAATTGTTTGTGGCAACATGAACCCTGTTTTTTCAAAGCTGATAGTCCAGTCAGCCTTCATCACATAAGTCTTTGCACTATCACGGTAAGGAAATGATTCAACTGGCTTAGCGGCATTGAGATCTGTAAATAAGAAACAGGATTGCCCCGGCAACAATTCCAGATCAATATATTTACGCGAACCTTCTTTTATAATTGCAGGCGCAAATTGTTTACCTGTGAGCGGATCCATGAATACTACCGATTCAAAATCCACACCCAGGGGCAAGCGACCTCGTGAAAAACTGCTATCGAGGTTTGCCACAAAATAGAGCATGCCTTTTCCATATTGCTTCCGAATGAACTGAAGGCCCATGGCATTGAATGCTTCCTGCCTGCAACCCGCCTCACTCAGGGTGGTACACAGGTGCTGCGTAAGCACAACGTTTTTCAAATCCTTGATTCGGTTAGCCTGCCTGTTTAGTAATGCCATCCGATCATTCAGATTGCTCCAACCAGGTGGATTGGCAGGAATCTCTTTTTCAAATACGATCCTTACTCCCAGTTCTGCCAGTCTTGCCAGGGCTTCCATGGTTTCCGGTGAGATGCGCTTGCAGGGAGGCACCAATATCATTTTGTAATGACTTCCACCCTGGGTAATTACGTCTCCTTTCCCGGCCCGAAGTTGCCGGATCTGCCGGTCGGAAATATAGTCGAATGAAAAGCCCTCTTTCCACAGTGATCGGATCGTTTGACTAAAAGGAAACCTGTCTCCCCATTTGGTGGGAATATGATCGAAGATTGGGAGAATACCCAAATCGTTTTCGGCTTCGCTCCAATAATCATAGATAGGAAAATACACCAGGATATCATTGTCTGATTTCGAGTTCTGCAATAAATGTTGCGCCCTGGAAATATAGTTGCTGAAATTGGGCAAATAATCATAAAAAGGTGCATGGGGTCCAAAATCCGGCGCTGGGTAAAACACCCATCCGGGAAATGGAACGGAGGAAGGCGTATTAGTGGCGCTTATGAGCATGATATGATTGATGCCGGCAATGAATAATTCATCTATCTGCGGCTTCACCTGTGAAAGGCTCATCTTGAAATGATTGGTAAGCCAGGTTGCAGTTTCCGCCGAAACGAGCTTACGGCCAATTATATGCGCAGATGAACTGGCGAATTTGAACATGAGCTTATCCGGCCATTTATACCTGTCTCTCCTGATATCGGGGTCAGTACGAACGCCGGGAATGGAAAAATGGCTGGGGCCAAATGATTCGGTCTGGGGTATATCAGCCATTCCATACAGGTCGAGCAGGTTTCCCGGAGAGCCATGTGCCTGCTCTGTTACAAGAAAACCATGCCGATGATTCCATTGGGTCCATGTATCAACGAATCCATCCAGCAACAAATCGGCTATCGTTTCCCGGTAATCGCAGAGAATGCGTTCTTTCAATTCAGATTTAGCGCTGTCAAACAAAACAGTAAACCAGGGTTTCAGAGAATAACCCCTCCTCTTTTCAAACTCTTTCAAAAAACCGGAAGTAAAATCGGCACTATATACTTCGTAGGAATCATTAAATGCCGAGCGGATCCCCTGGAGATAGTGGAGTGAGGAATCAAACCCATCCAAATAAGATTTTGTTGAAGCCGCATCAAAATGATCCAGCACCAGACCCTCACCGCCAGGGGCGGATCTTTTCACTTTCTGCATGGTATTGACGCTATATAATACATGAATATCCCAGTCGCCTTGCGGCAAATCAGTCTTGAGCAAACCGGCCTCGCTGACCGATGAACTCAGATCGAGATATTGATCCTTCTTTGAAAATGCCGAAACCGCAACCACATTTTGCTTTCCGCCATTAGTGGTCAACTGCCTTGATAAGGATACCCCTGCTGCGTGGAATGATTCAATTCCCTTCAGCATTTTGGCTGCTGTTTCGGTAGTCACCGAAGGTCCGCCATATGGCCATGCTGAAGAAAGGGCGAGGTCAACTCCCATGCCTAAAGCCTTCGCTTTTTTAATGGTGTGGGCTATCATTTGGAACCACCTGGCCGTTCGGAAAGGGATCTCCGCCTTTTCAAATCCCTTTACGCCATAGGTGGAAATTATCGTGACGCCTCCAAAACCGGATTTTTGGAACGACTGAAGCTGTTGTTCAATGCTGCTTTCAGTTACAATATTTCCCAGCCAAAACCACCATACCCAGGGGCGTTCTGAAGAGCTATATTCAGAATCAATTTGCTTCAACCCAACCCTCGTCTGCGCCGGCCCGGCCTTCGCTCCGGCTATCAGCATCAGTATGAACAATACCTGTTTCAGTTTCGTCATAGTTTCCGGTTTTAGCAGGCCGCTATCAAAAACCTTTTCATTCCTTAAAGTAAGCAATCCTCACAATTCAAAATAGCCGGCCACCATATGGTTTTCTCACGGTAGTTACCCAATCTAAAAAAATATTGTTACAATAGGCGACCGAAAGTGGTCGCCTATTTGTTAACCTCACTCTCTCATTCTAATTGCCTATTGATTGAACCATAACTGCCCATTTCTGTCATCCGTTCCATTGAACTGGCGCTGGATAGCGTCCTGCACATGCTGCTCATTGTATTGGTATTCCGACTGGGGATACATCCAGCGGGAAGGGATCAAATTATTGTTGCCATTGCCAGGGCCTACCGAAAATGCAGGTATGCCTGTACGTTTCATATTATAAAAACTCTCCCAGCCGGAATTATTGAAAAACGAAAGGTATTTCTGAATCAGGATCTGGGATAGCGAATTATTATACTGCACTGCAGGTTGCAAAAGGTAAGCATCAATCTGCGCATCTGAAATATTGCCTCCGGTTGACTGATAGAATTGCATGGATGCCCTGATTCCCTTTTCAAAATACAGATTGGCATCTCCACTTATCCAGCCACGGTTTATGGCCTCAGCAATATTGAAATTCAATTCGGGATATCCCACAATAATCATTGGTTCACCGGTAACGGTAGAATAACGGTCTATATTAAGTGCCGAAGCGTCGTCTTTCAGATTGTAAATATCACCGATGCTCAGTCCGCTGTTGATGCCTCCATAGGCGGTGAAATCATCCGGCAATTTCCCCGCGTCCTTTGCATTCTGTGTAATTCGGGCTACCACAAAGGCCCTCGGATCGTTGTACTGAATGATATATTGCATATAGGTTTCACTGAACCGGTAATAATCCATATTGGTAGGTACATAATAACGGGGATAACGGTTACCCTCCTTATCATACCAATGGAAGACTGCAGCGTCGTCGTTGGAAGTGAATACGGGATACTTGCCGGGATTGTTGAAAATATTGGCAAACTGGGTCTTGATATCGAGGTCTGCGTCGCTCTCTTTCCTGCTAAGGTCAATCAGTAACCGAAGCCGGTAGCTGTTAAACAATTTCTGCCATTTCAATGCGGAACCGCCATAGATGATATCTCCATTTATGGCTACGCCGGGATTCGATTGCAGCAGGCTCGACATCTCTGTATTCGCCTCATCCAGCAGGGCCAGGCTATTTTTGAAGACATCCTTTTGAGAATCATATACCGGTGTATAGTTCCCATCGGAGCCTTGCAATGCTTCGGTCATGGGAATATCGCCCACCTGCTTCGACAATTCCGCAAAACACCATGCCTTGAAAAATTTTGCAATAATTCCATAAACCGGCGCATTGTGATTTTCGGATTCAATCCGCAGGCGCTCCACGTTTCTTAGAATATCATAGTATCCCCAATACTCGGTAGTCGTCCACAGATAGGCCTGGTCTGACTGTTGGCTGTTATCGCTCACGAGGTATTGCGAAGCCCGCACTTCATACCCGAGAATTGGATTGTAAACTAATGCCTGGCTGGTTACCCCCGTAAAAATGAGGGCTGGCGAACCGTCGGAGGGCTTATTCGGATCCGCAGCCAGGTCGGAAAATTTCTTACACCCTAAACTGAAGATCAGTATGGCAGATGCAAGGACTAATTTTATACTTGAAAATCGTTTCATGTTCACTAATTTTTTGAGATGATGATACATTTCTTCTGAAAATTGTTTGCTAAACCTCACCTGTCAAAAATTAACATTGATATTGAAGCCTACATTCCGGAAAGCCGGAGTCTGAAGGTTATCGGATGCCCCGGTGAATTGATCAGGGTCAATAACACCAGACTTTGTGATCAGTAAGAGGTTGCGCCCAACCACCGAAATGCCTGCACCTTTTATAAATCCGCGTCCTAATAATTTATTTGGAACTTTCCAGGTGAGAACCACTTCCCGGAGTTTCACATATCCACGATCAATGATGGCGGCTTCATCCACTCCATAGTAGCCCCTGGTTTGCTGAATAAAATCAAAGTAAGTGGTCGGAATATCATTGGGTGCAAATTTGCGTGTATCACTAATCACATTGCCATTCCCGTCGCGCTGCAGGTCACCACTTACAACTTTTACACCTGTGGCAATATAATCCTTGCCATTATACCAGTCTTCACGATCCTTTGGATCAATACCAAGATGACGGCCGCCGGCCCACAGGTATCGTTCGTAAGTACTGACGATTTTTCCACCAACTCGTGCGTCAAAACTGAATGACAACACAAATTGTTTGTAGTTGAATGTATTGGTGATGCCTCCCATCCAATCATCTCCATAATATCCGAGATTCTTTTTGACCTGGTCAACTTGTGGAATGCCATCTGATCCAATGATCAGTTGTCCGTCGGCAGTGTACATGAACCCTTTGCCCTGGATCATGTCCAGGCGGTCGCCCACTTTAATGAGTCCCTCATTTGTCACACCCGGAGCAAGCGCCTTCAGGTATGCCTTATAGGTAGACCAGTTCAGGGCAATATTCCAATTTAAGTTGGGCGATTTTACAGGATTCGCCGATACCACCAATTCCCATCCCTTACGTTCGGTTTTACGACCATTGGTTAAAACAGATCCGAAACCTGCTGTGGTTGAAATGGCCTGGTAATAAGTTTGAGGTCCATCCACAAAATCAAAATAGGTAATATCCAGGCCGAGTATGTTTTTGAATAAGCGGAACTCGCCGCCTACTTCAACGCCCGTACTGAAAGACGGTTTGATATTCGGGCTCAATATGGAAGAAGGATAATACAGGGTTGGATTATCATTCCACCTGGTGCCTGGCGCATAGGCATTCACGGAACTGTATGGCGTCATGCCCGTACCCACTCTTGTGACTGCCCCACGCAATTTTGCATAGGAAATTACTTCAGGCAATGGCAAATACTCATTCAAAATAGTTGCCAATGATGCCGAGGGATAAAAATATCCATTGTGATTAAGCGGAAGCGTGGAAGATTCATCGTACCTGCCTGTTAGTCCTAGAAACAGATAATTTTTATAACTCAAATCAACGCTTGCATAGGTTCCATATTCCACCAATTCCCGATTGTAGTTGGTTGGTGAACTCTGGTTGGTTGAATTTCCGAAATTTTGCCAGTCAGGCACATTCAATCCATCCGTGGAACCGAATATATTCCTTTCTTTCCAGTTGCGAAGACTCGCTCCTACCGTGGCCTTCAAATCAAAATCTCCAAACTTCCTGGTATAGTCTATCAATAAGTCCGAATTCATTTCGGTCATATTATACCAGGTCTCGGAATAATTTCCGGTACGCGGGTAATTGAAAGACTTTGGATACACTACCGGCCTGTATAGCGCATTATTGTTGATCCCGGTTCTGGCGGTGATATTCAGGTTTGGCATCACCTTATATTTCAGTGAAGCCGTACCGAAAAACGCGTCATTATAATAACCGTTTGTTTGTTCATAAGCCACGAAATAAGGATTGTTATAATCATTAGCATCTTCGTAATTCCTTTGTTGAAGTCCCTCCTGTCCGGGTATCCAGTAATTGCGGAGATCGCGAACATCAACATTTGCCCCGGTCCAAAGCGTGAGCCCGTAAATAAAACTTCTTCGTCCATATCCCACACTCGGGTAATTCGGTGTGTACAGCTTATTAAAGTTAATTCCGGCGTCAAAGCGAAGCTTTTTGCTAAGGTCAACACCCCCGCTGAGATTGAAAGTTGTTCCACCCATCTTTGTGTTAGGCACTACTCCTTTCTGATACATTTGAGATACGGAGGCTCTCAGATCACTGTTTTCAGTGGAAGTGGAGAAACTGAGATTGTCAGTTGTAAGCACTCCTGTTCTCAGAAAATTTTTGAGGTTATCTTTCCCTCTGGGTATCCAGGGAATTGGTTGTTTTGAACCATCCGGATTCAGGGGGCTATTATATTGAACCAAAAGACGGCCATCCATCTTAGGCCCCCAGGCTCCCCAATATTCATAAGTGGGGTCACCCTGAATATAAATTCCCTGGTAACCTGTACCATATTCGCTTTGCACTTTGGGTTCGGCAATCACACCCAGGTCGAATGTAGTAGTGGAATTGAATTCAACTGAAGTTCCTTTACCTCTTCCGCTTCCCTTCTTGGTTGTGATTTGAATGGCACCATTCACGCCACGTGCACCATAGAGTGCCGAAGCAGCGGGTCCCTTCAATACGCTGTATGTCAGAT
>CALFNL010000412.1 GCA_937902875.1 uncultured Bacteroidota bacterium
TCCATTGCTTATTCTGAATTGGGCTATGCCTATTTTAAGCTCAAATTCAACGATGAAGCCATTTCCAATTACCAAAAGGCGATTGCTCTGAACAAGACCGACCACGCTTCTATTTTGGGAATTGCCGACACCTATTACGACAATCTGAAGAATTATGATTCAGCGATGGCATACTATGAAAGAGGCGTACGACTAACTCAAAAAAACAAGGGTGCATACTATCGTCTTGGATGGTGTTACAATGACAAGGAAAGATTCAAAGATGCCGTATTCCCGCTGCAGCAGGCCTTATTATTAGACCCGGAATATGCCAAAGCAAGAACTGATCTGGGATATAGCTATTACAAATTGAAAGACTACGAAAACGCATTATCCCAATTCCGCACCATCATGGAAAAAGACAGCAAGGATGAACTGAGCCGCTATTATGCGGGTTTTTGCTATTACCTGAAAGGAGACCAGCCCAGCCTGCAGAAAGTTTATAATGAATTGAAGGAACTCGGTTCAAAATATGCCGAAACACTCTCCAAATACATTAATAACAAATAGCCGGGCTCATAAGATCGAAACCTCCGCTATAATTAAATAAAATGGATCTGGGGCCTACTCAGTATCAAACTGCCTCTGTGCTCAGTCTTTTCTGGAATTTCTTTCTTTCTTCCTCATCCAGTATGGTCTTGCGAAGCCGGATATTTTTTGGAGTTACTTCGATGCACTCGTCCTGCTGAATATACTCCATACATTCTTCCAGTGTCATTTGGATCTTTGGCACTATCCTTACAGAATCATCACTCCCGCTTGCACGCATATTCGTGAGCTTCTTTCCTTCCGTGGCATTTACAATGAGATCTCCGGGTTTAATATGCTCGGCAATAATCTGTCCCACATAAACTTCTTCTCCCGGATCCACGAAAAAGGAACCGCGGTCCTGCAGTTTATCAATCGAATAAGCCGTGGTTGTACCATTATTCTTAGTAATAAGAACTCCATTATTACGGCCGGGGATAGGGCCTTTCCAGGGTTTATACTCGGTAAAACGGTGTGCCATAACTGCTTCGCCGGCGGTATTGGTGAGCATATTGCTTCGGAGCCCGATCAAGCCTCTGGAAGGTATCTCGAATTCGAGGTGCTGCATATCGCCCTTGCTTTCCATTACCAGCAATTCCCCTTTGCGTTGGGTAACCATATCAATCACTTTGCCGCTGAATTCCTGGGGCACATCTACCACCAGGTTCTCGTAAGGCTCGCATTTTTTGCCATTAATTTCCTTTACAATAACCTGCGGCTGCCCTACCGTTAGTTCATACCCTTCCCTTCGCATGGTTTCTATCAAAATGCCCAAATGTAATATGCCTCTTCCATAAACCAGGAAGCTGTCAGAATTGTCTGAATCCTCCACTCTTAAGGCGAGGTTCTTTTCAGTTTCTTTCATTAGCCTGTCGCGCAGATGCCTGGAGGTTACGAATTTTCCGTCTCGTCCATAAAAGGGTGAGTTGTTGATGCTGAATTGCATACTCATCGTAGGCTCATCCACACTAATCACTGGCAGGCCTTCGGGGTTATCGATGTCTGCAATGGTGTCTCCAATATTGAAATCCTCAAGCCCAACCACCGCGCAAATATCACCTGATCCTACTTCAGACACTTTTTTCTTACCCAGTGCTTCAAAAACATAAAGTTCCTTTACTTTGGATTTCTTGATGCTGCCATCGGCCTGCACCAACGCGATGGGTTGCCCTTCAATGATCTTGCCTCTCGTGACCTTTCCTACCGCAATCCTGCCGAGAAATGAGGAATAGTCGAGTGAAGTGATTTGCAACTGCAGGGTTCCTTCTCCCACTTTAGGTTCCGGAACATATTCCAGAATGGCATCGAGCAAAGGAAAAATATTATCGGTGGGTGTCAATGATGTATTCATCCACCCTTGTTTAGACGAACCGTAAATGGTAGGAAAATCCAATTGTTCTTCAGTGGCATCGAGGTTGAAGAACAATTCAAAAATTGCTTCATGCACTTCATCGGGACGGCAATTGGGCTTGTCAACCTTGTTGATAACCACAATCGGCCTGAGGTTTAGTTGCAGGGCTTTCTGCAAAACAAAACGCGTTTGCGGCATCGGTCCCTCAAATGCATCTACCAGCAACAATACACCATCGGCCATTTTCAGAACCCTTTCCACCTCGCCGCCAAAATCGGAGTGCCCCGGGGTGTCAATTACATTGATCTTAACACCCTTGTATTCAACCGCGGCATTCTTGCTGAAAATGGTGATCCCTCTCTCCTTTTCAAGGTCATTGGTGTCCATGATCAGGTCGCCCGTCTCCTGGTTGGCACGAAACACATTGGTACTGTGCAATATCTTATCCACCAGGGTAGTCTTTCCATGGTCAACGTGGGCAATTATGGCTATATTTCTAATATTCATATTAAAGTTTGTGGGTTGCCGGATCATAAATTTTGGAGCCCGGGATAACCGAATGAACCGGAAATACTGGAATTTACGCCTGATTATTGGCCAGTCACCCAAAATTAAGCCCGCAAAGGTACAGTATTTTAGCCGGAGCGCAAGGCGAATGGCAACTTAATAATTAATTAGTTTTACAGCAATCAATTCTGGAAACGTGGAGATCTGGAAAAATATTATAAAGAGTCCTACTTAGCCTCCTCCTTTGGAAAACCAAACCGAACAGGTTCCCTGCTGGAATGCTGTAAAGGATTGGAACTTAGCTGATGCCGCCAAATACATGGCATATTTGACCTGGAAACCTTCAATTGCCGGCAATTTCGTCCGGTTTCATTTGGAAAATCTTAAAAGAAATTTATGCACACTATTATTGAGCCATTCAAGATAAAGTCTGTTGAACCTATTTATTTCACCACTCGTGAAGAACGGATTCGGATTCTGGAAGAGGCATCTTACAATCCTTTTCTCATCAAGGCAAGAGACGTGATCATTGATCTGCTTACCGACAGTGGCACCAGCGCCATGAGCAGTGACCAGTGGGCTGGTATCATGAAGGGCGATGAAAGCTACGCGGGTAGCAGTAGTTTCTTTCGTTTTGAAGCCGAAGTGCGAAAGATCACTGGTATGAAATGGGTCATTCCCACACACCAGGGCCGGGCCGCGGAGAAAATCTTATTCAGCATCACGGGTGGAAAAGGTAAATATGTTTTAAGCAACACCTTGTTCGATACCACCAGGGCCAACATTGAATTTTCTGGCGCCGATGGAATAGATCTTATATGTGAAGAGGGGAAACAGGCTTCGTTGATTGCTCCTTTCAAAGGCAATATCAATGTGGCCGCTCTGAACCAATTCATAGCCGATAAAGGAGCCTCTTCTATTGTAATGGTGATGATTACAGTAACCAATAATTCAGGAGGAGGACAGCCAGTGAGTATGGAAAATATCAGGGCAACCAGGGCTGTCTGCGATCAATATGAAATTCCGCTCTTCATTGATGCTTGCCGTTTTGCGGAGAATTGTTTCTTTATCCAGCAGAGAGAAATTGGATACAGGGATAAACCCATCATTGACATTGCCCGGGAACTCTTTTCTTATGCTGATGGATGCACGATGAGTGCCAAGAAAGATGCCTTCGCCAATATCGGAGGTTTCCTGGCACTGCAAAACGATCAATTGGCCATGGAATGCAGGAACCTGCTCATCATAACAGAGGGATTTCCCACTTATGGAGGACTGGCGGGACGAGATCTTGAAGCCATTGCCATCGGCCTGGAAGAAGTGATGCAGGAAGATTATCTTAAATACAGGATCAGGAGCATTGAATATATAGGCGAAAAACTGGATTCGGTTGGCGTGCCCTATCTTAAGCCCACCGGGGGTCATGCGGTATATTTGGATGCAAAGGCATTCCTGCCTCATATTCCACCACACCAGTATCCCGGGCAGGCCCTCTGCGCCGCATTGTATATTGAAGGGGGGATCAGAGGCGTGGAAATAGGCTCCCTAATGTTTGGCAAATACTCACCAGAAGGCCAGCTCATTCCACACCAAATGGAATTGGTGCGACTTGCCGTGCCCAGAAGGGTATATACCCAAAGTCATATTGACTACGTGGCAGAAGTGATCATTGAAGTTTTCAGGAAAAGAGAAAGCATTCGCGGGTTGAAAATAGTTTATGAAACTCCCTATCTCAGGCATTTCACGGCAAAATTCAAGAGCCTGGCCTGAGCCATGCCATCCCGCCTGTTAAAATAATTTCCTGAATATCCTGATCAGGACACCTATTGCCAGACTAAGCAAGAGCATGGTGGTGATGGGGAAATAGAACTTAAAATTTTCCTTTTCAATCCTGATGTCTCCGGGTAAATGACCGATCCAGTGCAATTTATCATGGAAAAAATAGAGCACCAGCCCCAGCAACGCTATGCCCAAACCTATGAAGATTAAATATTTCCCGATTTCTGAATTCATAAAAATAATCTGGTGGATGCCACTAATAACAAGGCATATTATATAAATTACTATCAAATTTAGAGTATGGGCAAGAAAATCTTCTTATTAACCCCCGTGATATTAGTAATAATATATCTGGCGGGACCCGCGCCTCATACGCCTTCATATCAAAAACAACTCCCCGCAGTTCCTTCTGATCCGCCTTCTTTGGAAAAATATATAAGTGCGCAGGAATCCACCCACAAACTCAAACCAGACAATGAAGCCAGAATTGTATGGTATAATGATTCATTGAAACAAAAAACACACTATGCCATCGTCTATCTACATGGCTTCTCGGCCAGCCAGGGCGAAGGTGAACCCACTCACAGGCAAATTGCGAAGGAATTCGGCTGCAATTTATATCTGTCGAGGCTTGCCGAACATGGAATTGACACCACGGATGCGATGATCAATCTCACGGCTGATAAACTCTGGGAATCCGCCAAACAGGCCTATGCCATTGGCAGGCAATTGGGTGATACTGTGATCCTGATGGGTACATCAACCGGAGGCAGTCTGGCCCTGATGCTGGCCGCAACATATCCTGAAGTGGGGGCGCTGATCCTTTATTCGCCAAATATTGAGATCAATGATCCTAATGCCTGGGTGCTAGACAGACACTGGGGACTGCAGGTAGCCAGGATGGTTACTAAATCGAATTATATCACTTCGAATGATCAGCGTCCCGGATACAGACAATACTGGAATCCGCCCTACAGGATTGAGGCAGCGGTGGAACTGCAGGAACTACTCGCAACTTCCATGACCAAATCTAATTTTGAGAAGATTCATCAGCCGGCACTCGTGTTATATTATTATAAAGATGAAGTGCACCAGGATTCTGTGGTAAAAGTTTCCGCCATACAATCTATGTTCAGGAAACTAGGTACCGAAGCTGGTTTGAAAAAAGAAGAGGCGGTACCCGGAGCTGGCGACCACGTTATAGGGTCATACATAAAATCGAAGGACCTTGAAACGGTAAAAAATGATACGGAAACATTTTTGGAAGAAGTGATGAAGATGAAAAAAGTTCATTGAATAAGTCATTCCCTCCCCGATCATCTTGTGATTTTTCCTTTAAACATTGCATTACATGATACGCACAAAGATTGCCGGAATTGGCATGTATTTGCCTGAACAGATTGTTACCAACAATGATCTCACCCGGTATATGGACACCAGCGATGAATGGATTCAGGAAAGAACCGGAATCCAGGAACGAAGGTTCGCGAATCGTACCGCCGAAACCACGGCTACAATGGGAGTTGAAGCCGCCCGTATAGCTATCGAAAGAGCGGGACTCGGCCCAGAGGATATCGATTTCATAATCTTTGCCACACTCTCTCCGGATTATTATTTTCCTGGCTGTGGCGTGCTCGTTCAACGTGCCATGAAAATGAAAGAAGTGGGGGCTCTTGACGTACGCAATCAATGTAGCGGCTTCATATATGCATTGAGCGTGGGCGATCAATTCATTAAGTCGGGCATGTACAGGAATATCCTGGTGATTGGCAGTGAAAAACATTCATTCGGGCTGGACTTCAGTACCAGGGGTAGAAATGTGTCGGTTATTTTTGGGGATGGCGCAGGCGCGGTGGTCTTGCAGCCTTCTTCCAATATGAACCAGGGCATCTTAAGCACACATCTTCACAGTGATGGTGATAGCGCCGAATTGCTGGCACTCTATAATCCCGGAACACACGCCAATCATTGGAGTGATAAGGATCTGGCAGACTTTGACGAGGCCGCTTTGGGCGAGATGTTCATGAGCCATGCAATGATTGATAATGCGCAGAATTTCCCTTATATGGATGGACCCGCCGTATTCAAGAAAGCCGTTGTGAAATTTCCTGAAGTGATCATGGAAGCCCTCAACGCAAATGGCAAGCAAGCATCTGAAATTAAAATGCTCATACCCCATCAGGCGAATCTCCGGATCAGTCAGTTTGTACAGCAAAAATTAAAACTGAATGATGACCAGGTTTATAATAATATTCAAAAGTATGGCAATACCACGGCCGCGTCTATTCCAATCGCCTTATGCGAAGCATGGGAGCTGGGAAAAATTGCCGGCGGAGACCTGGTCTGTCTCGCCGCATTTGGAAGCGGATTTACCTGGGCCAGCGCCTTATTGAATTGGTAATGCAATCGCCGGCCGGCCTGGGTCCAGATTTCAAATCAAAAGCAGCGCCTTTCAATGTAACTTTACCTGCATAATCCTGGCATGAAATTAATTCTGATCCTCATTATCTCCAGCTTTGGCTGCACTTTAATAAGTCATGCTCAAACATCGACCTGGAAACTTTACCTGAACAAAAAGCAGGTAGCGCAAGGCACGGTAACGCAGCGCTCCGATAGTACCATAATCGTTCTGAAAAAGTCCCGCCTCTCACGGTCAAAATTGCTCAGGATTGATTACATGGAAAGCGTTGTACCCAAGGGTTGGAACAGAAGTTTTGCGTTTTATGATGGCGATAAAGAAATCGCCCACTTCAAATTCGGTTCATCATCAGGCATGTTTGGCATTCCCTTGAAGCAAACTCAATTGCTCAAAGCAGGGGGCAAAATAATATCGCTATACACCTATAGTGAGCCATTGGATGAAAAGCTGGCCTCGGCGATAAGGATCAGGAGGATTCTTATTTGCAGGCTGAAGATTGAGTAGCCGCCTTGTTGTAATGCTCTTTTTAAATCCTTTGTATATTGCAAGGATGAACAGGAAGATGATTTTTTTATTGAATCCTATCGCGGGAAAAGGCAAGTGGCCACGGATAAGGAAATCCATTGAAACTTTTGTGCGCGAGAATCAAATTCAGTTCGAAATATATGCTACAAATCCCGAAGGGAATTATGCCCCTCTGCGGGAAAAGATCCTAAATGAAAATTTTACTGACGTTATAGTGGCCGGTGGAGATGGTACCATCAGCGCCGTGGTAAATGGGCTCAGAGATACCGGGGTCAGCTTTGGCCTGCTGCCTTGCGGATCGGGTAATGGCCTCGCCCTGGCTGCAGGCATCCCGCGGAATACGAAAAAAGCCCTCGAACTTATTATTACCGGAAAGGCCAGGGGAACGGACGCATTCCTGATCAATAAGCAGTTATCCTGCATGTTGAGTGGGCTTGGATTCGACGCGCAGGTTGCGCATGATTTCGCAAGGCAACATAAACGCGGGCTATTCACTTATGTATGGCAAACCTTTCGGAATTTTATGAAAGCGCGGCCTTATTCATTTGAAATTTCTGCGAAAGCGAATAATTTTAAGACCGAAGCTTTCTTCATCAGCATCGCCAACAGCAATCAGTTTGGCAATCGTTTCACCATCGCTCCAAAGGCCAGCCTTCACGATGGGCTGCTGGATATAGTAATAGTTCAGAAAATGAACAAGCTCCAGATGCTGAAATCAGTTTTCCAGCAGGTCAGGAATGGAGATATCAGCGAAGAAATATTCAAGGAAGATGGGATTTTGTATTTCCAGACAGATTCCCTCACTATCAGAAATCTTCAACAGGCGCCCTTCCACATTGACGGTGATCCTAAACCAACGGCCGATGAATTCGCAATTGAAGTCATCCCTTCTGCTTTTCTCTTAATCCAGCCGGCTTAGTTCCAGGATTGGAGAGTTGCTTCAACCGGTTGAAAGCGGCCGCATTTTCCCGCGAATAGAGTGCGTCCCTGATATCCAGCTTTTCCTTGGCTGTCAGGTGAAAATTCAGTGCGGCTCCCTGCTGTTGGTTGGTAGGTATATAGGAAAAAGTGACTTTTTCGAAAGGAAAATTGAAAGCCTTATCGCTGTACTGTATCAGTTCTTCATGATAATAATCCTGCATCTTCATCCAATTATGCTGCAGGGTCATGATGGGCTTGGTGACCAAACCCCTGATGCTGGGATCATCATAAGCATCTTCCCATTCTCCTCTCCTGCGATCACGGATCTGTATAAACGCAACACCCCTGGTATTGGCAGCCAGCCAGTCATTAAATACGCTGAGAAAACGCAGGGAAGTTTCCTGACCGTAATTGTCGCGCATGCCCGCATCCATTACGTCTATAATGGGCGTGGATGGAAGCCACACATTGGGTAATACATAAGGGAATGTGGCATTGATCCGCAAGGCCGAGAGAAGCCGAAGGTTTAACGGATCCTGCCTCTTGAACATGGCGCTGAAATCAATAGCGTCTGGCTCGGCAAAGATCCCCGCTGCAGTATCCGGCCAATCGCGCATCATGAAACTGATAGGCTGTGTGCTGATCATCATTTTCCTTCCATCGCTGGTAATTGTGGAACTATAGAGTGTGAGGGGAATATTGGCAAAATATTCATCAATCTTAAAGTCTTTCATTTGATGATCCAGGATGCCGCGGGTATTCACGTTGAGTTGCTGTTCAAATGCGTATCCCCTGTCCTTGGCATATTTATAGTTTCCAATGCTGAAGCGTTGGGCCGGAGCGAAAAGGTCTCTTGTTACAAATGAAGAAAACAAAGCATTGAGCAGGTCTTTAGAAATATCGTTCGCATATTTTTCATCCCGGAGGTCGATCGGTTCTCCTTTTTGCCTGAGGCGGTACAATTCGCGATAATAGGTGGCCCCCAGCATTCCTCCCGAAGCTCCGGTAATCAGAAATGACTTCTTCATCAGGTCCCCATGCAGGAAGCTGTCGAGTTGTTGCAGCACATTCAGGGTGAATGTGGCAGAACGGGTGCCGCCCCCACTCACGTTGATCACATAAAACAATGGTTTATCCTCTCCCTGTTTTTGTTTCCAGCGCTCCAGGATATGGATCATATTCTGTTTGTCGACTTTCATTTTATCGAGCGAACACAAATCCAGGACGCTATCCCTCTTATATGCGGGCCTGTCATCAATATTTGAATAGTTCAATCCATAAGCCTTGTTTCGGGGATCAATCACTTCCTTTTCAAAAAGAAAATTCAGGATCAGGTAAAAGACAAGCAATACCGGAAAGGCCCAACTTTTCAGCCAGTATGTTAGCGCTCCTGCCGCCCCGATCAATATGGCAAAAAACAAGAGGATCGCAGCGGCCGCGGGTATCTTGAATATCCGGTAGTCTATGAGTAAACCCACAAGCGCCAGAAAAAGAAATGCCAGAATGATGG
>CALFNL010000413.1 GCA_937902875.1 uncultured Bacteroidota bacterium
ATGACGTGAACCTGGCAGTTACGCAATCCTTGTATGAAGCATGTGGCAGGCCTGTGCGATTCAGGCCTTCGCCCATCCAGGAAGAAAAAGTGGCTAAAAAAGAACTGGGAAGAAAATCAGGGAAAGGATACTACGACTATTCCGCTTAAGTTTCAGCTCCAAAATCATGGAACCGATACGGAATTGCAATTACCTTCATAAAATATTTCAGGATCTGTAATTTTTTATCCTACAAATTTTAATTTTTCTATTCATGGTTCTTGTAACCGGCGGTACGGGTTTGTTAGGAAGTTACCTGATAAAGGATCTGGCTTCAAAGGGAAAATCAATCAAGGCCCTGTATAGGAAGGATATTCCAGCCGAAATAAGCCATTCAGCCCGGTGGATCAAAGGGAATATCCTTGACGTAATGCTCCTGGAAGAATTGATGGAGGGGGTGGAACAGGTATATCATTGTGCCGGCCTGGTTTCTTTTACACCCGAAAAGGAATCCGAATTGCATAAGATCAATGCCGAAGGAACAGCCAATGTTGTGAATGCCGCATTGAATGCCGCGGTGAAGAAAATGGTGCATGTGAGTTCCGTATCAGCCCTTGGCCGCAAAAGAGATGGAATGGTAGTTAAGGAAGAAGTAGGATGGGACGAGAGCAATAATATTTCCAATTATGGCAGAAGCAAATATTTTGGAGAGCTCGAAGTATGGAGAGGAATCAGCGAAGGACTGAATGCCGTAATCGTGAATCCAACAATCATATTGGGTTCGGGAAACTGGAATACAGGTTCCTCAGCCATATTCAAAAATGTTTTTAACGAATTTCCCTGGTACACCAATGGGATTAGTGGTTTCGTTGACGTGAAGGATGTTACAAAGGCCATGATGGAATTAATGGACAGCGATATCAGCGGAGAACGTTTTATACTGAATGCCGAAAACAAATCCTACAAAGAGGTATTCACTGAAATTGCAAAATGTTTCGGGAAAAGACCCCCACACAGACTGGCTACTCCATTCCTGGCCGGGGTGGCATGGCGGATTGAAAGAATCAGGAATAAGCTCTCGGGTTCAGAACCATTGTTGACCCGTGAAACGGCAGCGACGGCACGCCTCAAAGTGTATTTCGACAATAGCAAGATCAAAAAATTCCTTCCAGGATTCGAATTTTTGCCCCTGAGCAAGACTATTGAACAATATTGCAAAGAATATCTGATCCAAACTCAAGGATCTAAAGTTTAACCATGCAAGGGCAATATTTAATATAGGAGCATAGTTAATAATCTAAGCAGATACGGGCAGAATTGAAAAGTTTGTCAGTTCCTTGATCTGCGAAGCATGGAAATCCGGGCTGGAATTTAGATATCTCCCGAAGGGCAGTATTGCAGTATGTGAAAATAACTGCTGGTCCAGCCATGTTGAATGGTAAAGATTCGTAAAACAGGAGTTTTGGTACGATTTTTCTTGTATCTATACCCAATTAAACTCATATCCATGCAAAAACTATGGTTGCCCGTGCTGGCATTCCTATTGCCGCTGGCAATATGCGCTCAAAAGAATTTTCATGTAGGCGGAAAAGTTATAGACAGCAATTCCAGGCAATCCCTCCAGGGTGCCTCGGTCTTTTGCCAGAATACCACCATTGGCACGGTCACGGATTCCAGTGGCAATTTTCATATGACATTGAGCAATGGGGGTTATGACCTTGTAGTTTCTTTCACGGGATATGAAACACAATCAATCCGTATCAATAATGTGACACCTGATATTTCAAACCTAATCCTGGAACTCAAGCCTAAAGAAAAAAGTCTGGAGGAAGTATCTATTGTGGCTTCCAATGAGGTAAAGGATGGCTGGACAAAATACGGACAATTCTTCTTCGATAATTTCATTGGGCGCACACTGAACAGCAAGCTTTGCTCCATACAGAACCCGGAAACTCTGCATTTCTTTTTCAGCAAAAAGAAAAACAGGCTCAAGGTAATAGCGAAAGACGAAATGATCATCGTCAACAAAGCCTTGGGGTACAGGATCAGGTACCAACTCGATTCCTTCATTTATGAATACAGTGGCGATAAGACTTTATATACCGGCTATCCCTTTTTTGAGGAAATGCAGAGCACTGCAGATAGTCTGGATGGCTGGAGGTATAACCGGGCCATGGCCTATAAGGGATCCCTGCTTCAATTCATGAGAGCATATCACGACAGCACTCTCAACAAGGCAGGATTCAAACTGGAAATCATTAACGACAATACCGACAAGGCCTCGCCCATTTATAATCCATACGATACGTCCATGTTTTCCATCATTGAAAATAATAAGGCCGAGCTGTTTTTCCCGGGAAAGCTGAGGGTGGTATATTCGAAGGAAAAACCCGAGACCGCATATCTCCAGGCGAATAGAATGCCCCTTCAAACACCTATTCAGATTTCAATTCTTGACCTGAATGAAAGTATCATCATAGAAGAAAACGGATATTATTTTGACCAGAAAGATATTCTGACTCTAGGCTATTGGGGTTGGGAAAAAATGGGAGATTTTTTACCCTACGACTATTATCCTTAATGACCTGGGCAATACCACACTGAATTAATTCATCCTGCCTGCCACATGATGTGTGCAGTATTAATGAATTTCCAATTCAGGCAGTTCTATTATTTATGTTGCCCATGCCCGGCTACTCCTCTTTACCCATGACCTTTTTCCAGATTTCCGGTATGCGCCTTACCCAAACCAATTCCCGTTTTTTGCGAAGTGCATCTTCTGCAGGAGTTCCAAAATAAATTTTGCCTTCCTCCAGGCTTCCTCCAACGCCGCTCTGGGCTAATACAACCACATTGTCGCCAATGGAAAGGGTCTTGCTCACTCCTACCTGTCCCCATAAGATCACTCCGCTGCCTATTTCCACGGCTCCCGCAATTCCCACCTGCGCGGCAATAAGGCAATTCTTACCAATAATCGTATCATGGCCTATGTGAACCATATTATCTATCTTGGTTCCTCTACCGATGATAGTGTCGCTGCTCACGCCACGGTCAATAGTACAGCCGGCCCCAATCTCC
>CALFNL010000414.1 GCA_937902875.1 uncultured Bacteroidota bacterium
TGGAGTCTATCTAAAGCTGATGCATCCATTTCCGGATGTTCCACTTGCCAGATAGCAACAATTTGCAGAAGTACATCAACCAATACAACCATAGACCTCACAGCTACTGTCTCACATTGCAGCTTTGTATATCCTGTTACCAAAAGAATATCATTAGGAACTCCATCTTTCATTGGTACGCCGTATTTTTCAGGAACATATCCAACGCTAAGTACATGGAATAGTTTTGGTGGTACTGGCGCAGCATTTGTTGAACTGGACCAAAGGCTTGGATATACTTCCTTTTATTGGACTTTACATTCGGGAACTGTGGCTACGTGGAATCAATACTATTTGACACCACCGGGAAGAAAATTATATTTTGATATTGGCTCCAACCGGCCTTATGGGACACAAGTTTCTTTTAGTCTGAGCGCTACAAATGCTTGTGGCACCCTTAACGAAACTTATTATTTTTATTATACTGGTATTAACGGCTATAGAATGCTTGCTTACCCAAATCCGGCATCTGGCAATTTAACTATTGAGGTCCAGGATGCAACTGGAAAAGCTTTAGTAGATAACATGATTAAGGAAATACAATTGCTGGATAAAATGGGTACGGTGGTATTTCGGCAACAGTATGGAAATGATTTGAAAAAAACAACCATATCAATCGGCCATTTGAAAAACGATGTGTATACGTTGAGAATATTTAACAGGAAAGAGTGGACATCGCAACAAATAATAATTCAAAATTGAGAAGTACAGATCGCCTTCAATAAATGTGTTTGCGCAGCATTCCCAAATGAGTGAAAATATAAAGCTGAAAGGAGTTCTTTCATCGCTAATGAATTCTACTAATAAGGCACAGGTAGGCCAGACTAATATTCATTCATCAACCAAATAGCATTTTTCAGTCTGGCACACTTG
This sequence comes from uncultured Bacteroidota bacterium, assembly GCA_937902875.1. Lineage (GTDB taxonomy): Bacteria > Bacteroidota > Bacteroidia > Chitinophagales > Chitinophagaceae > PSRI01. Next base: position 913 of record CALFNL010000414.1, read on the forward strand.
CGCCAAATTCCGATTAGACTCAAAATATTAAAAGTATAATTACGATAGTCTGGACTACTTGTGCCCACTATTTTTCATTTGCATGCTTGCAAATTTGCAATTAGTTTATTTTCTTTGCAGATGGTATCAGAATTTCCCATGGATAAAACACCAAAACAAATATATATGAAACATCTACGTTTTGCTATTCTGATCGGGCTCCTCGCCATTGTTTCCAGCAGTTTCAATTCACCTTATTCCAGCAAATCCGGAAAAAAAAGAATCGAGGTTGTTTTCAATAGTACCCTCAACATGCAATCGCTTATAAAGATTCAGCGGGAAACAGCCGCCAAAGGGATCGATCTCAAATACAATAAATTGGAATTTGATGAGGGCGGCAATTTGACGGCAATCAATTTCAGCGTTGACTGTAAGGATGGATTTTATGGCAGCGCAGGCCGCAGTTTTCTTAGTAAGACAAGTCGTTTTGGATTCTATAGAGATTACTCCAAAAATGCAGTCTCTCCATTTGGTACAGGAGGTCTTTAAATTCCAATCCGTGGATTGTCATGGCCTCGATTGCCGAGACAATCTCATTTCAACCAGTCTGATTTTGAAAGCCAGAGTTTCCAAAAGACCGGCATTTTCATACTTGTCTTTTTGGGGTCAATCAAATATCACCTGGTTTGATTCGATTGAGCGCGTAAAGGGGACCGGCTTCCCTAAAAAAACGAGCGGGTAGTAGAAACCACCCGCGTTTAACATGAGAAAACTTCTATGCACCAGCCTTAATAGCCGGAAAAGCTGGCACTATGTAGTTCCGGCATAGATATTAAAATATCCTTCATCCATTCCTGATTTCAAAAATTATGTATTTGGGAATTCGCTGTCTTACATTCTCCCCTGCAAATTACTCAAACCACTGCAGCGGCTGCCTTTTATGAAGATGAGTGGCAATAATTCGCCTTAGAATGCATGATCATGATAACAGCCAGGAATACTGGACAAGATCAGGGATGGGAATCCTTTGGGATGGCCTATGACATTCATCAAATAATCACTACTATTTGAACCGAAAGATTGTTATTTTGCTGGTCAATCATTCACTATGTTTATCGGTCATTTTGGAATTGGATTTGGTGCCAAAAAGTATGCGCCAAAACTCTCACTGGGAACATTATTCATTGCGGCTCAGTTCCTGGATCTTCTCTGGCCCACCCTTCTATTGCTGAATGTGGAGCATGTGGAGATCAATGCTAAGAATGCGAAGGTTCCACTGAATTTCACAGACTATCCTATTTCGCATAGCCTGCTGCTTGTGCTGCTTTGGTCTTTCCTGTTTGCCGGCCTTGGCTGGCTGATCAGGAAGGATGCCCGAACTGCCGTTATTTTAGGCGTCTGTGTTTTGAGTCACTGGATATTAGACCTCATCGTGCATTTCCCCGATCTTCCATTATATCCTGGCAATTCAACCAAATTTGGATTCAGCCTCTGGGGCTCCGTTGCAGGCACCGCAGTAGTAGAAGGCATCATTTTCATCCTGGGACTGGTATGGTATCTGCAGAGCACCAGGGCAAAAAATGCAGCCGGCAAATGGGGGATCTGGCTATTGGCAGGCCTGCTGGTATTGGCGCATGTTTCCAGCCTTTTTGGTCCCGTCCCTCCCACCGTAAAAGCGATTGCCTGGGCCGGACAATTGCAATGGATATTTGTTATATTGGCCTATTGGGTAGACCACAATAGAAGATATTTCAAAAGTTGAGTTTGCCGTTCTTCTTCAGATGCATCGCGACTTATCTTATTGAGAGGCTGATTTTCCCTTTTCATCGACAGCACTCTCTTGTTTATCGAATTGATTTTTGAGATCTGCCGATTCAGGATAGATTTATTCCAAATCCCTGGTCAGATGGAATACGACAACGATAAAATACTCAGGCCTGCTTATAGAATAGAAATATTCTACTGGGCGGTTTTAGCCGTCTTCAGTCCGGTTTTTAATTCCCTTGTATTTTTCCCAAACGACTGGAAGTTCTGGCCATTATTATTGATGATCAGTCTCCTGATTCTGCCGGCCTATATAGTTTTTGCGAGGATTCTGCTACCCAGGGTACTGTTCCCCCGGCACTATATGGTATTCATTTTCTCCAGCGTGAATTTTGTGATACTGATCCAGATAATCTTATATGGATTATACCAACTGTTCCATTTTCAGTCACCTTTAGTGGCCAAAGCATATTTTGCTCCAACGGCTGCAACCGTTGCCCGGGAATCATTATGGACCATTTTGAACATGTGCATGGCCATCGCCATCACATTTATCAGGAAGGCCCTGGATGAAAAATACCTGATCGATGACCTCCGAAAAGACAATATCAATTTCAAATTGAAATACCTGAGGTCGCAGCTAAACCCGCATTTCCTGTTCAATACACTGAACAGTATCTATTCACTAAGCCTGCAGAAATCCGACAAAACGCCTGAAGTGGTGGTGAGGCTGGCAGACATCATGCGCTACCTCGTAGATGACTGCAATGAGCCCAGGATAGCGCTTGACAAGGAAATTGAATTCATCAGAAATTATATTGAAATAGAAAAGATCAGGTTCCAGGCCGACATCCGTTTTGAAGTGGAAGGTGAAACCAGGGGCGTGATGATAGAACCTTACTTATTCATATCTTTTATTGAAAATGGATTCAAGCATGCGCTGCATAGTGAATCGGAGCGTCCATACATTTATATTACGCTTACCTGTGGAGGCGGACAGGTAGCCCTGACCGTTGTAAACAACACCCATATGGACCTGGAGACCCAGGCCAAAAAGGTTCAGGGAACCGGAATCAGGAATAGTAAATTGCTGTTGGAACTACTCTATCCCGGATCTTATGCGCTGGATATTATTCAAACCGAAAAGAAAGAAAGAAGAAAGAGTATTACAAGGCTCAAGAATGCAAGGGAACGCCTGAAACTGCTTTATCCGGATACGCATACCCTTGACGTAATCCTGAGTCACAATTCCTTTACCGTATCACTCATCCTAAACCCCGGCCACCGATGATCAGGTGCATGATAGTAGAAGATGAGATCCTTGCCCAGGATGTGATCCGCCAACATGTGTCGGCGACCAGTCAACTGGAACTCGTGAGTGTATGCCAGAATGCCCGGGAGGCGGCGAGGGTTCTTGAGAATGATGAGATAGACCTGATTTTCCTGGACATTCAATTACCGGGTATGAAGGGCCTGCATTTTCTGAGTTCCATTCCGGATCCTCCCCTGGTAATCCTGACGACCGCCTATTCAGAATATGCGCTCGAGAGTTATGAGTTTAACGTTATAGACTACCTGCTGAAGCCAATTTCATTTGAAAGATTTTCCAGGGCCATTGATAAACTCAGGAATGGCCGCTTATTTACGCGTGCCGGAAGAGACAATGAGCCACCAGCCGACCACTTCTTCATCAAATCTGGAACCAAATTCTATAAGGTGAATTTTTCGGAAATAATATATATACAGAGCCTCAAAGATTATGTAAAGATTCACACACGCCACCATACCCTGCTTACCCATCAAACCCTCACCGATCTGGAAAAATCCCTTCCGCCTGAGCATTTTCTGCGAATTCATAAATCCTATATCATTTCCCTATCTTCCATAAAAACCATATTTGGCAATACAATTGAGGTTGAACAGGCCAGTCTCCCTATCGGCAATAATTACAGGAACCAGGTAATGCGGCTCATCAGCAAGGGCCGTCCTTAAAGTACTTAATAATGAGGACAATAGCCCCAACGCATTATTGAGCATCACGAAACTCCGGAATGTTTATTGAAAATATTTGTCAACCAGCCATGAATTTTGGTTAGAATACATATTCCGCAAGATTCGGGTTTCGCATTTATGAAACAGAAAATAATTTTGTGTCTTAAATAATAATTATATGAGTGTTCAGGAAACAATCAATTACCAAAGGGTGGCAGAAGCCATCGAATATATCAGGACCAATTTCAAGGAACAGCCTGATTTGAATGAAGTGGCCGAAAAAATACATCTCAGTCCTTTCCATTTTCAAAGGGTGTTTACGGAATGGGCCGGAGTAAGTCCCAAGAAATTTGTACAATTCCTTAGCCTGGCTCATGCCAAGAGCCTGCTCCAAAATGGTAGCGCCACAGTTTCGGAAGCGGCATTTGAGTCTGGATTTTCAGGCACCGGGCGCCTTCACGACCTCTTCATTAATATTGAGGGAATGACGCCTGGTGAATACAGGAATGGCGGTGAGTCGCTTCTTATCAATTACAGTTTTGCGGAGAGCCCTTTCGGGAATATTCTGGTGGCCTCCACAACTAAGGGAATTTGCTATATGGCATTTGCCGATGAGGAAGAGAAGTCATTTGCGGAGTTGAAGCATATCTTTCCCAACGCAAATTACAGGCAGGTAGTGGATATGGCTCAGCAAAATGCACTTTATGTGTTCAGGCAGGACTGGTCTAATCTTCAGCAGATAAAGCTCCATATAAAAGGAACCAGTTTTCAGCTTAAAGTATGGGAGACCCTTCTCAAAATTCCAATGGGAAAGCTGGCAAGCTATTCAGGCATTGCCGAAAGCATCAGTCAGCCTAACGCGTCAAGGGCCGTTGGGTCAGCCATTGGAGATAACCCGGTAGCCTTTCTCATTCCATGCCATCGTGTAATTCAGGCATCCGGATCTATTGGAGCATATCACTGGGGCAATACCCGCAAAACGGCTATGATAGGATGGGAAGCGGCCAAAACATTTTCAGGAGAATAAAGGAAGTCGAATGAAAGATAAAATTCTGGAACAAAAGCTGGCATCACTTGATTGGGCAAATATATCCGCCAACATGAATCAAAAGGGCTATGCCCTGTTGCCCAAAATCCTTCCGGATGAATATTGCAGCGGAATGATCAGGGATTATGAGAACCCGTCTCTCTACCGTAAGACAATCCAAATGGAGCGATTCAGATTCGGATCGGGAGAATATAAATATTTCGATTATCCCCTACCGTCAGCGATAGACACCCTCAGGAATTCCCTCTATCCCTTTCTGGCGCCGATAGCGAACGGGTGGATGCATTCCCTGGGCCTTGAGCGGCAATTCCCTTCCCATTTGGAGAGGCTTCATGAACTTTGCAGGGAACATAATCAAACCAAGGCAACCGTGTTGATATTGAAATATGGAACCGGGGGCCATAACACAATGCATCAGGACCTCTATGGTGAAATTTTTTTCCCCATGCAGGCAGTCCTCTTCCTGAATGAACCATTCATTGACTATGAGGGCGGTGCCTTTGTGATGCTGGAACAGAAACCCAGGGCACAGTCCAAGGCCATTGTATTGCAGCCGGCCAAGGGCGATATGCTGATATTTACCACGCAGTTCAGGCCCGTGAAGGGAAGCAAGGCTTATTATCGCGTAAACATGAAACACGGTGTGAGCGAGGTATTATCAGGCAACAGGCATACCCTGGGCATAATATTCCATGACGCTTTATGATATTGCATTCTTCCATGGGGAAAACAGCAGCCGAAAGAAAGAGAAAGTTGAAGGAATTGATCGGCATTGGCGCAATTGCCCTGGGCGGGAACCGGAAATTGAAGATATATGGAAGCCTCCGTTGCAGCACGGGGAAGCGCATGCTCGTGGAGAATCGGGTGTTTTTTTCATCTGAGGAAGAAGCGATTGCCAAAGGTTTCAGACCCTGCGGACACTGCATGCGTGAAGCCTATCTGCACTGGCGTAAAAAAAACAGGAGTTGAAATCAATGAACCAGGATCTATTTTCCGTGGAATATCCAAACCTCCTTCCTTTTGATGGAGAGGCTTGGTATTATCCCCACTTTCTGGAACAAAAACAGGCCGATCATTATTTGACGATCCTTTTAGATGAGATTGCATGGAAGCAGGAACCGATAAAGATTTTTGGTAAGGAAGTCATGCAGCCCAGGCTCACCGCATGGTATGGCGATCCCGGAAAAATATACAGCTATTCAGGCATCACCATGATCCCACAACCATGGACGGCCGTACTCGGAGAACTTAAACAGAAGGCCGAATCTTTAGCGCAATCCACATTCAACAGCGCTCTATTGAATTTATACCGGGATGGAAATGACAGCATGGGGTGGCATCGTGACAATGAAAGGGAATTAGGCACAAAGCCCGTAATCGTTTCCCTGAGCCTGGGAGGGCCCCGGATTTTTCAATTCAGAACCCATTTGCATAAAGACCAATTGAAATCTATTGAACTCATTCACGGTAGCCTCCTGATCATGAAAGGAGATACCCAGGAAAAATGGGAACACCGGCTGCCGAAATCAAAAAATGCAAAGACTCCGAGGATCAATATCACTTTCAGAAAAATCCTTTGATCACTGGTACAGTTTTTTCCTTGCTACATCTTTTTGAAACAGGCTTCGTGGCTCCTTATAAAATTGAATGAAGTTATCGGCGGAAGCCTGCCCTTTATAAGGCACATAGTATTCAAACCCTTTGTTCCTGAAGCCCGCGTTGCGCCATCCCAGCACATAAGAAATCTGATGTGATTGAATGCTTTTCCAAAGTACATTAGTCCACCATTGCGGATCGGGAATTCCATTGTATCCAAATTCGGTCAATGCGGGTATCTTATCCTTTTCTTTTGCAATCGTTTCAAGCGTGGTCAGGGCCTGGTCCAGCTCAGCAATAAATTTTTCATTTTCATAGGTTCTTTGGTAAATATCGAATCCTACCAGGTCAACCCATTCATCACCAGGGTATCTTTCGAGGTATTCCTCCCGGGTCTGGAATCTGTCGGTATTGTAAGCATACAATAAGTGGTGAATATTCCTGGTATCGCGCAAGTAGGTTTCTGTGAAACGGTATAATTGAATCAGTTCCGGGGGCGTGCTGTTTTTTCCTCCCCACCAGAACCAACTGCCATTGAGTTCGTGAAATGGCCTGAAGATGACGGGGATGAATTCCCCATTTTCACCTTTCAGGCTGAGGAAGAAATCGGCCAGCTTATCCAGCCATTTCACATACAGTTCATGGCTTGTACCTCCGGGCAAAGCCGAAGCTACAGAGCCGGGAGCCGGATCCCAGGCGGTTTTTCCGGTCAGTGGATTGTGCAAATGCCAACTGATGGTAATCACTCCTCCACGATCATACCCTTCGCGGATATAATGCCTCATCTTATCAAAAGGCACACTGTCAATATTAACGGCGCTGTCTAATTCAAGATGACCTAACTCCCAACCATACACGGCAGGATAATCTCCGGTCACATCTTTGATATCACTTCTTCCATCCTGGTATTTCCAGCCAACCCCATAGGCCAGATCATCCTGATGTCCAAACATGATCCCTTTTTGCCGCAATTGGCGCAAATGCTGGTAAAGATGGATGGTTTCCTTCGTGGCTTTTTTATCAGCAGGCAGATTACCCTGAGCATTAAGAAGAGATGCATTGTGTATCAGGATGAGGACCATGAAAAGGGTTTTAGGCAACAATTTTCGCATTTCAGAAGATTTTAAATCGAGGAATCTAAACGTGTAGGTGTAAACGAATCCTGCATGAAGGTATTGATCTTGCGAAACAATTGAAACAGTTATTGGCTTTTGTAATGGTTCAAAATCATGATCCTGAAGCGAGTTGGCCTTCTAATCGGGGAAATAATTGTATTAGCACTAAATTTATCCATTGAATATTTCAAAACATGCATGTTTGGTGACAAAAGAATCTCTCATTATTTTTTCTCTAAACAGTTTCATTCCGGTTGTGGCGGACATCCCGGACTCGAAGATCACCGTCAAATAGCATCCGAATTGACAGATCATGTTCGCAGACTCATGAAATGGCAATAGATACAGGTTGTGGAATCATAATCATATTCGATTGGTCTTGCCTGAGATTCATTGCTATTGAGGTTTTGGCTTGCGGATAAAATAAATGAATCCTGCGCTAAAATGTACCAATTGGTTATTTTTATTAAAATAATTCAGACATGATTCAGATTGACAATATTCCGGCAAAGGAAATAATCCCCGGTTTCATGGGCAAATTCCTTAACGGATCTCAAAGCACTTTGGGAATATGGAATATCAAGGCGGGAAGCATCATGCCAGAACATCGTCATTTTCATGAACAACTCACTTATGTGCAGGAAGGAGAATTGGAAATGGTGATAGGTGGTGAAAAAATGCTTTTCGGCGCGGGCAATTTGCATGTAATTCCTCCCAATACGCCGCATTCTGCCCGGGCCATAACGGATTGCAGGGTCATTGATTTTTTTGCACCGGCGAGGGAAGAATACAGATAATTAGAATTTATTTGAACCTGGCTAAATTTATATTTCAAAACCAAAATACTGACTATTCAGAATGAAAAAGATTCTCTGTATCCAACTGGTATTGTTTTCCCTGCATCTATGCGCTCAGGATAATTATGAAATACAGGTATATGGTGCTGCAACCATGAATCCCGGAACTACCATGTTTGAACTGCACAGCAATTACACATTTAACGGAGAAGAGACCGGGATCAACGGGGTAATACCTACCAATCACTCTCTGCATGAAACCCTTGAAATCACTCAGGGTATCTCAAAGAATTTCGAATTGGGCTTCTACCTATTCACTAATTACAGCCCCGGTTATGGCTATCAGGTAGTAGGTTCCCACTTGCGTCCCCGCGTTAGGGCGCCCGAGGAATGGGGGCTCCCAGTAGGGCTGAGCCTCTCTCTTGAAATGGGTTATCAGAAAAAGGAATATGCCACAGAAACCTGGAGCCTGGAAATAAGGCCCATTATTGACAAACAATTTGGAAATCTTTATCTCTCATTCAACCCCACTTTGGGTGTAACCATAAAAGGCAATGACAAAACCGGCGCCCCCGCATTCGAGCCCAATTTCAAGGCCAGCTATGCTATGAGTTCCCGAATTAGCGTGGGTACCGAATACTATGGAGACCTTGGTGCTCTGAACCATTTTGAACCCACAGCAGAACAGAGTCATACCCTTTTTGCGGCAATAGATCTTTATGTGGATCCGAATTGGGAAATCAACCTGGGCCCGGGCTGGGGCCTCACAAAGGCCACAGGCGGATTTATTTTCAAGCGGCTGGTGGGCAGAAGGATCAACTGGCACCGAAAGCCAGGGAAAGAACCCGATCAGTCGCGTGGATGAGTCAAGATAAAATTTCTTGTGAGGTAAGCAGCCACCAGGAAGCAAACTATGGCGCTCGAGAGGAATGTAGCTGCTGCGCCAAAATCATACCATAACCAACCGGCAATGGAACTGGCCAACAGAGCCGCGATGCTTTGAAATCCTGTGTAGGTACCAATTGCAGTAGCCGTGTCTTCCTTTTGCACCAGGTTGGTGATCCAGGCCTTGGCGATGCCGTCAGTAGCGGCCGCGTAAATTCCGTAAAGCAGGAATAAGAAAAGAAAGAGGTATGCGGTATTGGCGAATGCAAAACCCGCATAGGTAGCGCTAAATAGCACCAATCCCAGCACGAATATTTTCGCTAATCCGATCCGGTCTCCCAATTTCCCCAATGGATAAGCGAAGATGGCGAATATGAGGTTGTAGAAAATATAGATACCAATCAGCGCCTCGTCGCTGAAGCCAGCCGATTTTATCTTAAGCAGCAGAAATACATCCGAGCTGTTAAACGCGGCAAATAGCAGCAGGGCAAACACAATCCGGCGAAATGCCCTGGGAGATTCTTTCCAGTACCTGAATCCTTCCAGGAGTGAAACGGATTTCCTGTTCAATTTTGGAGCTCTCTTTTTTGGCCGGATCAAAAATGTAAGCACAACGGCCAGCATGCCGGGAAAGAATGCATAGAGGAACAGCTTCTTATATTGTTCGGGAAAGGCGTTGAGGAATATCAGGGCAATCAGGGGACCAAGCACGGCACCCAGCGTATCAAGCGCCCTGTGAAATCCAAAAACCGATCCCTTGGTTGACTCACTGGATTCATCACTGAGCATGGCATCTCTGGCCCCGGTTCTGATGCCCTTACCAAGCCGGTCCATGGTTCTGGCGGAAAATATCCACCAAACCTGGGTAAGTGCCGCCATCATGGGTTTGGAAATGGCGCTCATGGCATAACCCAGGCGCACAAAGGGCAATCGCTTTCCACTGGAATCCGAAAGCCTTCCAAAATAGCTCTTGCTGAGGCCTGCAACTGCTTCTGCCACACCTTCCAAAACACCAATCAGTACAATGGAAAAACCAATATGCCGCAGATAAACCGGCATAACCGGATAGAGCATCTCACTGGCAATATCCGTGAACAGGCTAACCAGGGAAAGAATCCAGATGGTCCTTGTGAGAGGAGACTTGGTTTCCCGCATAGATGATGGAGATTCTAATTCCTATTTCAGAAGCGATTTCAATTTATGTTCCAATTCTTTTCCTTCAAGGTTGATGCCAACGATCCTTCCATTCTTATTCAGGAGATATGAAGCAGGAATTGCATTCACGCCATAAACCAGCGTGGAAGGAGCATACCATCCCTTGTCATCCAGAACCTGGATCCAATTCAGCTTATCCTGCCGGATTGCATTTTGCCAATTCTCCTTCTTGCTGTCTATTGAAATCCCGTAAATCTCAAGACCAAGGGGTTTGTATTTTTCATATAGTGCCACGAGCCCGGGATTGTTTTGCCGGCATGGCCCGCACCAACTGGCCCAAAAATCAACCAATACCACCTTCCCCTTCAAGCTGGAAAGGGCAATGGTATCTCCCTGCTCGTTCCTTAAAGCGATTTCAGGCGCTGCCTGTCTCATTCTCACCTGCGACTGTGCGGCCGTTACAAGAATAAAAGCGGCTAATAATGCCGTGATTTGTTTCATACGATCTTATTTCAAAAATTACTTTCCGGGGCCTCGCGTTTGTGATTAATGATTCAGGGTTATTCATGTTTCTCTGCAATGGCCCGCCAGGGAGCAAATTAGAAAAATAAATCCTGCTTCATCATTTGCAGCAATTCTTCTTCACAAAGAGTCCCTTGATGAAATTGAGTATTGAAAATATTACAATTTTTACCGTCATGTTATTTTATGCTCTGTTTAATTCAAATATTATGCATTGTACGGGCTTGCCACTGGCTCTCAACAAAGGTAAATCGAATTGACCCAATCCCCACCATCCCGTTTTCCTGACACATTTAAAGACCATGACTCCTGCCGAACAAAATCATTCACAGGGATTTTGAA
>CALFNL010000415.1 GCA_937902875.1 uncultured Bacteroidota bacterium
GCTGTCTCACAGATCCCCCGGTATCTGTTCCCAGGCTCAGCATACAGGAACCCGACTGAACGGCCACTGCCGATCCCCCGGAAGAGCCTCCCGGTACGCGGGACTCATCGAGTGCATTCAGAACCTGGCCATAAACAGAATTTTCTGAAGAAGAACCCATTGCAAATTCATCGCAATTCAGGTTGCCGATAATGATGGCATCCTCAAGTAATAACCTTTCCACGGCCGTGGCACTGTACAGAGAGGTGAAACCCCTTAGAATGGCAGAGGCAGCAGATACTTTGTGGCCTTTGTAGCAAATCACATCTTTTATACCCACAACTACGCCGAAAAGTCTGCCGGTCTTCTCTCCTCTCAATTTCTTTTGGTCTAACTGCCTTGCCCTTTCCAATGCTTCTTCCGCATACACTTCTATGAACGCATTGAACCTGGCAGACTCTTCGATTTGCCGCAAAAAATAACGAACCACCTGTTCGCAGGTGATTCGTCCGATATCAATATCCTGATGGAATGCTTGTATTGTGGTGAATGAATACAATTCCTCTACTCAATTAAAAGATTCATCTTTTAATCACACAAAGAAAAAATCAATTTTTCTGCAGTGAAATTATGCCTGTTGTTTAGGTTTGTCTTTTTCATTAATTCCTTCCTCAATCTCCTTCTGCACGTTGCTTTTTGCATCATTGAATTCCCGGATGCCACGGCCTAATCCGCGCATGAATTCCGGAATTTTACGACCTCCAAAAAGGATCAGCACAGCCAATATAATCAATATCCATTCAGTACCTCCAGGCATTGACAACAGTAATGAATTGTAGTTCAGTAAGAGCATCGCTAATTGATTTAGATGTTAAGAAAACAAAGGTACAGTATTAATTGGTTAGATATCCAGGGATAATTCTTCACAGGTTTCGTTAACCCCTATTTAACAAAATAAAACGGAAAGCGGTATGCCTTCCGTTTCCTGAATTAGAGGGAAATATCTTAAACAGTAACTCTTTTTTCTTTGATCCTGGCTCTCTTGCCACTCCTGGAACGGAGATAATAGAGCTTGGCGCGCCTTACTTTACCGGCCTTGTTCAAAACGATCGATTCAATATTGGGTGAAAACAGTGGAAAAGTCCTTTCTACTCCTATTCCGTCAGATATCTTGCGCACCGTAAAGGTTGCGGTATGGCCCGTTCCCTGCCGCTTTATTACATCACCTTTAAAGCTTTGGATACGGGTTTTATTACCTTCCACCACTTTATAATTCACGGTGATATTATCACCCGCTTTAAACTTCGGGTATTCCTTTTTTTCCGTCAATTCTCCGTGTACATATTGAACTGCTGAGCTCATGGCTATACAATTTTAAGGGATGCAAAGGTAAGGGCCCTCCCTGATAAGGCAAAATAAAAATGCCAAATACCCTTCTTTTCCAACACAGGGTAATTGGCCCTGAATCACTCAACGAGCCATATTTACCGTTCTTTTCTCGCGAATTACAGTCACTTTGATCTGGCCCGGATAAGTCATTTCAGTTTGTATTTTCTGAGCGATCTCAAAGCTCAGTTTTTCGCTGTCATTATCCGTTACCTTATCGGCTTCAACGATAACCCTCAATTCCCGCCCCGCCTGAATAGCATATGCCTTTTCAACACCCGGATAGGTCATGGCCAGGGTTTCAAGTTCCTTGATCCTTTGCAGGTATTGCTGCATGATTTCCCTTCTGGCGCCGGGCCTTGCACCGCTGATGGCGTCGCAGGCCTGCACAATGGGAGAAATAACATAACGCATTTCCATTTCATCATGGTGGGCCCCGATGGCATTCACTACCGCGGGGTTCTCGCCATATTTCTCGGCAAGCTTCGCTCCCAGGAGTGCATGGCTCAATTCAGTCTCTTCATCGGGAACTTTCCCTATGTCATGCAACAGGCCGGCCCTCTTGGCCAGTTTGGGATTCATGCCCAGTTCCGAAGCCATAATACCACAAAGGTTTGCTACTTCACGGCTATGCATCAGGAGGTTTTGTCCGTATGAAGAGCGGAATCTCATTTTACCTACAATCCTTACCAGTTCCTTATGCAGACCGTGGATACCCATTTCGATCACTGTTCTTTCTCCTATTTCAAGCACTTGCTCCTCCAGTTGTCTTCTGGTTTTTTCTACAACTTCCTCTATGCGGGCAGGATGGATACGTCCGTCTGCCACAAGCCGCTGCAAAGCCAGACGTGCGATTTCCCTTCTGAGGGGATCAAAGGAGGATAATACGATAGCCTCGGGTGTATCATCTACAATCAGGTCCACGCCCGTAGCAGCCTCGATAGCGCGGATATTGCGGCCCTCACGGCCAATAATCTGACCCTTAATTTCGTCACTCTCCAGGTTAAAGACCGTAACTGTATTTTCGATGGTTTGTTCGGCGGCAGTGCGTTGAATTGTCTGGATCACAATCTTACGCGCTTCCTTATTGGCCTTCAATTTGGCTTCTTCAATAATCTCCTGTTGAATCGAAAGTGCATGGGTCTGGGCTTCCTGTCGCAGGCTTTCCACCAATTGCGCCTTTGCTTCATCGGCACTCATGGCCGAGATTTTTTCCAAACGCCTGATATGTTCCTCCTGGTGTTTTTCCAGTTCGGTTCTCTTTTGGTTCACCACCTCAATCTGGCGATTCAGGGTCTCCTTAATGGCTTCATTTTCCTTGGACTGCCTGTCGAGGTTCTCCAATTTTTGGTTGATGCTCTGTTCTTTCTGTTTGATTCGATTTTCCTGATCACCGATCTTCCGGTTCTTTTCCAGCAATTCCCTGTCGTGCTCCGCTTTTAATTGCACAAATTTCTCTTTCGCTTCAAGAAGTCGCTCTTTCTTGAGGTTTTCAGACGTGACCTTGGCGTCGGCTATTATTTTCTGGGATTGAATTTCGGCTTCTTCTATAATTTTTTTTGTGTTCCTGGCGAAAATGAATTTACCCGCTACTATGCCGATAAGCAGGGCAATTCCACCAATTATAATGGACAAGACATTCAGTTGCATGTAATATTTTTTTAAACTGTTCTACCATATTTCTCCTTTCTATGTTTGTAATACTCATAGCAGGACCTAATTAGCGAAGATACGAAACCGGACTGATTGGATAAAAATCGAATTGACACCCAATACCATATGCTTTGTCATCGTTTAAGTTTTGTGAAATGGCCGGCAGCTTGTGCATATTTCAGTAACTTGCCAGCCAGCAAAAAAATTAAGCTTTCATGAAGAAATTTCTTTTTTTATTGGTCTTACCTGCTTTTTTCGTGTGCCGTGCCCAGGATAAAGCCGGCAAACCCTTTACTATTTCCGGTGATCTTTCCAAGACCCGGGCCAAGGCAGACTGGGTGCAGTTATACTATATTATGGATGGCAAGGGCATCCTGGATAGCTGCAAGGTAAAAGACGGGAAATATGGCTTTAAAGGCTTACTCGAAGAACCCACCATTTCACGTATCCGGGCTATTTACAAAACCGGGGTAGTTCCTCCGGAAAGGGCCCAAAGAAGCATTGCCTATGTTTTCATTCAGCCGGGAAAAATGACCATCAATAGTACCGACTCCTTTTCCAATATTAAGGTGGGGGGATCACCTTCGCATATCGATTTCATGAAGCTTGACCAGATGGCAAAATTATATTCCGGCCAGATCCAGGCATTAGTCAGCCAATATTCGCAATACCGTAATAATGGTGATATGGTCAATCTCCGGAAGACAGAAATATCGCTGGATTCCCTGTCGAAAGAAATGAATGAAAAGGTTTATGCCAGATTTATCCAGTCTAATCCCCGCTCACCGGTGGCCCTGTTTGCCCTGCAGCAATATGCAGGCAGTGAGGAATTTGACATCAACAAAGTAGAGCCATTGTATAATGAGCTAACCCCTGCACTGCAAAATACCACTTCCGGTAAGTCAATCAAACAAAGAATTGATATTTACAAGAGAACCACTATTGGTGAGGAAGCTCTTGATTTCACACAACCCGATACATTGGGAAACCCCCTGAAACTTTCCGCCTTCAGAGGCAAATATCTCTTGTTGGATTTCTGGGCCAGTTGGTGTGGTCCATGCCGGCAGGAAAATCCCAATGTGGTAAGAGCTTTCCAAAGATTTAAAGACAGGGGCTTTTATATTTTGGGCGTTTCCCTCGACAGGCCCGATGGCAGGGAAAAGTGGCTCCAGGCCATTCATGACGACAGACTCACCTGGGCACATGTAAGCGATCTGCAATTCTGGAATAATGAAGTAGCAAGGCTCTATGGCATTCAGGCTATCCCGCAAAACTTATTGCTGGATCCCACCGGAAAGATCATCGGAAAGAACCTGAGAGGGGAAGAGCTGGAAATGAAACTGAGCGAAGTTTTGGGTAAATGACCATTTTCAGATAAGCCCTTCAGTAAGGAAGCTAAATGCTATTGACTAATTCTGTACTCATTGAACAATGAGGGTGTTTCTGATGCAGGATCGGTGATAATGAATTTTCATGACCCGTTGATAAAAGGCAATTACCCCCGGTCTTATGAAGAATTTTTAAGATACCAACGCCTTGTCAATATTGCCTTCCATCCTCCCGAGCAGCTCTCCCATGTCTTTTTCCAGCACTGATGATTGGCCGTTTTGCTGCTGTGTGGCATACCACATGATCACCATGGCGATATAATCCTGCATGTCCTTACCCGCGAATTGAGTTTTGAACTCAATGATTTTATCATTAATCATCCTGATGATCTTTCTCACCTGCTCCTCATCGGAAGGAGCAATCCTGATTCTATAGGTTCTGTCACCAATTGGAATATTTATTGCTATAAGCTCTTGCATATGTTAAATATTACGTTTACATTTATCCACAATTTTTCAACAGCTAACCGATTCACATCATATTTCAAAAATAATCCTTTCCCGGAGAAATTTGTTGTGTTCATCCCTGCCCCAATGAAAGCTCGAAAAAATCCAAAACCAATCATCGGATGTTTGCCAAATTGAAATCTCAGGTGTTTATTGACACTTTGACCTTTGAACTCA
The DNA here is from genome assembly GCA_937902875.1 of uncultured Bacteroidota bacterium. Classification (GTDB taxonomy): domain Bacteria; phylum Bacteroidota; class Bacteroidia; order Chitinophagales; family Chitinophagaceae; genus PSRI01. The sequence goes on from CALFNL010000415.1 coordinate 5,031, forward strand.
GCGAGACTGCAAATCCTTCTCTCAGGGCCATTCTGAAAGATGACAAAGGCAAGGTTTGCAGTATGATGGAAACTACCTTCGAACCCAGTCAAAAAGTATTCCGTTGGATTGGCCTTAACGATTTGCCCTACGGGGTGTACACACTGGAGCTTTGGGGTGGCACGGAGGAACAATTGGTGAGACTTGTTAAGAGAGTATGATCAATGACTTCCTAATTCCTCCAGGCAGCGGTCAATTTCCCTGATATAATGACTGATGCGTTTTTCCAACTCTTTTTTAGAGGCCTCGTCTATTTGCCCGGATGAAGCTTTTATAATGGCAACCTGCTGCTGCAATGTTTCCGATTTTTGCCTGATCTCGAGTTCCCGCTGTTTCTGCAATTCCAATTCCCGCTTCAGTTTTTCATTTTCCTTGTGAATGGAATGATATTGCTTTAACAGTAGCTGCAATTTTTCATTTACACGTTTGATATGATCCTGGAGGGAATTCATTCTTTGTTTGTATGTGTGGGCCCTATGCTTAAATAAAAAAAGTGCTCAGATTAAAATTAACCATATTTCTTTGATCCGGCCCCACTGGCGGGTATCGCCTCATTTTCTGATTTCCGCATGAAGTTCTTTTTCGAAACCGGTCATAAGCTTTTGCATCATCTCATCAATTTCCTTATCTGTCAGAGTTTTTTCTTCGTCGAGAAAAGTGAAATTGATGGCCAGTGATTTTTTACCCCGCCCTAATTTTTCGCTTTCAAATACATCGAACAGCTTCAGGGATCTTAGCCTGTTGATATTCGCCTTGCGCACCAATTTTTCAACCTTTTCGAAAGGAATTTCCTGATCCACTATTATGGCGAGATCACGCTGCACCGCGGGAAATTTTGGAATATCATGGTATTCCAATTTGCCGGCTAGCGCGAGGTCAATAATTCTTTCCCATTCATAATCGGGATAAGTCACAGCGTGCCTGATGTCAAATTTCTGCAGCAGGCGTGGATGCACCTGCCCCAATAATACGAGGGTCTGACCCTCTTTCTTCAATTCAAGTCCGTATTGCAATTTCGTTCCTGAAACAGGATACTCCTTCAAATCATTCAATCCCAGCAATTGCAAAGCGCTGTCAACAACGCCTTTGATATAATAGAAATCGCCCTTTTCTGCCTTTGCTTTCCAGGAAGATTCTTTAATGTTACCCGTCACATAAATACTCAAATGTTCATGCTCTTGATAATTGCCCACGCCATTTGTGTGATAGGTTTTGCCGTATTCAAAAAACTGCAGGTCATTATTCTTATGATTCAGATTGTGTGCCACGGTTTCCAATCCTGTTTCAAGCATAGACGGACGAAGAACATTCAATTCAGCGCTGAGATTATTCAGCATCTTCACGGTAGTCTGTAATGTATCCTCGTCAAAATATGCGGCGTTTGTGATGGAATTCGTGAAAATCTCATGAAAGCCCGCTCCTACCAGCCCATTTATGACCTTATTCCTGAAAGCATTCCCCTTCACATTGCTTTCCACGGAGGGGCTAATGGTAATCGACTGGGGTATCTCAACATTGTCGAATCCATCAATACGCATGATCTCCTCCACTATATCGGCCGGTAATTCTATATCGGGTTTGCTATATGGCACGGATACTCTTATTTCGTCGATCCCTTCTTTTTCAATTTCAAAACCCAGACTTACCAATATCTTCTTAATGGTATCGGGGTGATAATTTTTGCCGCTCAGTTTCTTGAGATAATGAAATTTTAGTCCCACTTCCTTCTTCGGCCGGGGATTTGGATATTCGTCCACTATGTCTCCCACTATCTCCCCTCCAGTCAATTCTTTGATCAGTAAAGCAGCCCTTTTGAGCACATTCACCGTATTGCTGATATCCACGCCCTTTTCAAATCTCGTGGCGGCGTCTGTACGAAGATTATGGCGGAATGATGTTTTACGGATGCTGATGGGATCAAACCAGGCGCTTTCCAGGAAAATATTTTTAGTTTGGGCACTCACGCCGCTTTCCAGACCTCCATAAACACCAGCGATACAAAGGGGGGCGCCATTTCCATCGCATATCATCAAATCTTCGGCGTTGAGTTGGCGCTTCTTTTCATCGAGAGTTGTGAAAGGAGTTCCCTGGGGAAGATTCTTCACAATGATCTTTCTGCCCTGAACCTTGTCGGCGTCAAAAGCATGTAAAGGCTGACCCGTTTCATGCAAAATAAAATTAGTGGCGTCAACGATATTGTTGATGGAACGAAGTCCTATCGACTCCAATCGCTCCCGGAGCCATTGAGGACTTTCCCCGATGCGAACCTGTTCGATGCTCACTCCTGAATACCTTTGGCAGGCTTGAGCATTTTCAATACTAACGGCAAAGTTCACACTCGGTTTATCGATCTTAAAACTGCTTGAATAGGGCGACCTGACGGAATAATTCTTTTTTTCATGAACTGTGAGAAAAGCGCAAACATCCCTGGCCACGCCAAGATGGCTCATGGCATCCATCCTGTTAGGCGTGAGCCCGATTTCATAGATCCAGTCTTTATGGAGATGGAAATATTCCGCGGCTGGCATGCCCGTTCTTGCGTCTGGAGGCAGTACCATGATTCCCGCATGACTTTCTCCGAGTCCTATTTCATCCTCCGCGCAAATCATTCCAAAACTCTCGATGCCCCGGATTTTTGCCACTTTCATGGTAACGGGAGATCCTTTTGTTGGGAATATAGTGCTGCCTATGGGAGCCACAACTACTTTTTGTCCCTTTGCCACATTGGGCGCACCGCATACAATCTGCAGTTTTTCTCCGGTACCGGCGTCCACTTTCGTAATGCTGAGTTTGTCTGCATTCGGATGTTTTTCACATTCCAAAACTTCACCTATTACCAAACCCTGCAAACCGCCTTTTACTTCCTCAAATTCTTCCATCCTTTCCACTTCCAGTCCGATGGAGGTGAGGATCTTGCCAAGGCGGTCCGGTTCAATTCTGTTACTCGAACTCAAGGGAACTCCTGATTGAAGATTTTCGGGGAGATATTCACAAAGCCAATTATAACTGATGATCATACAAAATATTACTGGGTCATGATTTTGTTGGATGCCGAATGTTCCGCTTCCTTTATGGTGGCTTTGTTTCAGGCCACAAATTAATGGCTGCAAAGATAGCGGATTGAGGGAAGAAGAAAATCAGATACCGGCATGAGACCCGCACTGAAAGAGTCTGAATGACCATTGCCGGCCGGACTATTGACTATTTATTATCTTTGCCCACTCAAAAACCAATAATGGACGCGAATTTTAACCAGGATATGCAACATTCAATCGGCTCGGCGGTGAGTATTTCAGGAACCGGACTGCATACAGGCATCAAGGCAGATATGACGCTGAAACCTGCCAACCCTGGTTTTGGTTTGCAATTCCAAAGGATTGACCTGCCCGGTCGCCCGATGGTGAAGGCGGACTGTGATCTGGTCACGGATACTTCCAGGGGTACCACCATCGAGGAAAATGGAGCCAAAGTGAGTACTGTGGAGCATATTCTTGCTGCTCTCGTTGGCATGGGCATAGACAATTGCCTGATCGAGATAAACGGGCCCGAGACTCCAATCATTGACGGTAGTTCGGCCCCATTTGTAGAGATCATTGAAAAAGCCGGAGTGGTGGAGCAGGATGCGGCCA
>CALFNL010000416.1 GCA_937902875.1 uncultured Bacteroidota bacterium
CATCTCGAAGAACCTCATACACGACCAGCCTGGCATGAAAATAAAGATCAGGACCAATCAAATTTGTACTCTTTGCAGGAGATTAGTGCAAAAGAGAGTTCTTTCCTGCAATATGTCGGTGAATTTTCCCCATCCTTCCTTCTCAGTTTTTGAACTGCTCTCGATTTAATTCGCCGGATAATCAACTCAATCCCTTTCGTTCAAAGCGCAAATTCCTTCACTGGTAAATGGAAGGTTTGAACCTGAAAGACTATTAGCCATATCATTGATTCCCAATAAAACTCCCCTTTACTGAGTTCAAAAGAACCGAATCACATGAAAATTTCTAAAAGATTCTGCAAGTTTTATTTGACAATATGTAAAGTATTCTTTACTTTTATTCAAGAAAACTTTACATTATGAACTCTAAACTATTATTACCGGGAAGTTTTAAGAAATGGGGAATATTGCTCCTTGTCCCATCCCTGGCATTGGGAATCCTGGTCAGGTTCTTCGATTTCAGATTCGATTTCCTCACGGTACCATGGAAGGTCTCCAATGAATTATTCGAAGATGAAAACCTCAATTTTACGGATGAAATTGCCCTGACTGGCATCATCCTGGGCCTGATCTTCATTGCCTTTTCCAGAGAAAAGAATGAAGATGAATTCATCAATCGCACCAGGCTTGAATCGCTGCAATGGGCCGTGCTGATCAATTATGGTTTACTCATCGTGGCTACCTGGCTGGTGCATGGTTTGAGTTATATCGACGTGATGATGTACAATATGCTTACCGTATTGATAATTTTCATCATCCGGTTCCATGTGGCACTGAGCAGGAATAATAAATCATTAACCGATTAATTCCCCTGGCATGAAGAATACATTAAAGGTGGAAAGGGCCATTCATGATATGACCCAGGCAGAACTGGCAGCAAAGATTGGAGTATCACGGCAAACCATCAACGCCATCGAATCCAACAAATATGTGCCTTCAACCGTGCTGGCGCTGAAACTGGCCAGGTTATTTCAGAAGAAAGTGGACGAAATCTTCATCCTTGAAGAATCAGATTGACACAAGGTGAATTTTTCAAATAAAAAATACTCCGATAATATTTCCATCACCACCAAAAAAGAAAAAATGAAAACACGATCATTTGTAAGAATTGCGACTTTTGTCAGCATCCTCATTTCGGGGATCACAGTAATGCTGGTATGCATTTGCTTCATTTCATGCAACAAGAATAGGGAATCTCCTCCCGCCTCAGCAAATGAACTCTCAAAAATAGCAACTATGCTTAAAGGTGAGCAGGTAACGGGAGCGCTGAATTGTCAATACAACAGCGAGGCGATCCTGTATAAGGCGAACAATTTATCATGCCTGATTCAAAAATTGCCTGCCGTCGAAACCCCGTCGCCTGGCTCTCTCCGGAATGCCAGCATGATCAGTTCGGCATTTGGAATCATAATCATGGATCTGGATAATCAGAATACATGGCTCTATATAAATAATGAAAGGGAAAGCATAAATCAATTTGAACGGGTAAAAGCCTGTCTGAAAACTAAACCCACGGAAGCCCTGATCTTCGGACTTACAAGCATCCACCCATCAGAGGCGCAAGAATAATTCCATAACACCGGTAAGCAGATCCAACCGGACCGAATCCGCCTGGAATATCTCCCTGCACAAAGCAGAGACTTATCCCTTTAATGTAGCCCTATTATTTTCTACTCTAAATCTGTATTCGGCTCCAACCTTCAACGCGTAGTTTTCGGGCACATGACCCACGGGAAATTCAAAACACAATGGATATTCATAGTCCTTCACTATTTCATAGATCATTTCATAAACATCCTCGCCGAATGGCCTCGTGGTATCCTTTATTTCAGTGAATCTCCCTACTATTAGTCCCGCCAGATCATCCAGTTTTCCGTTGCGCTTTAACTGATACATCATTCTATCAATCTTGTACTGATATTCTCCCACGTCTTCCAGAAATAATATTCGCCCCTTTGTCTTAATATCCGAAGAAGTTCCCACCCCATGGGCGAGCAACGACAAATTTCCACCAACCAGTTCCGCCCTGGCCTTGCCCGGTCTGTTAAATTTTCCGGCCCTGCATTCATAGCTATTCTTCTTCCCCATCAAAGCATCCCTGAGCGACTTTACATATTTATTTTTATAACCCTCATCATTAAACGCATCCGCCATGGGGGCGTGCAGCGTCGCGATCCTGAAATTCGAAAGAATATGAGCTTGGAGAACCGTGATATCACTGAAACCAATGATCCATTTGGGATGCTTCTTAAATTTTTTGAAATCAATTTGCTCAATGATCCTCCCGACCCCATATCCACCCCGCGCGCAGAGTATGGCCGCAACCCGCCCATCATCCAGTAATTCCTGAAAATCATCCAGGCGCTCCTGGTCTGTACCCGAGAAATAATTTTTTGAATGACTACCCAGGGTCTTCCCAATCCTTACTCTAAATCCCCATTTACCCAATACCTGTACGCAGGTCCGCACCTTTTCCATAGACATCCAGCCCGCAGGACAGGCTATGGCGATAGTATCACCGGTTTTAAGATATGGAGGGACGATCGGCATGAGTGTGCGGCTACTAATTTCTTGCCCTTTGCGGGCGTTTAATCTTCGTTTAATAGAAGGGTCATTAAATCTATCCTGCTTCCATTTCTTGAATCAGCTCATGCTGAATGAATAACCCGGGCCATATCACAGAGTTTCGCTGCAGTTTCAATCCGGCGACCAGTCCCGGATCGAAGCCCTTAAGCTTACACTTCCACCAGTTCCACTTTATCTGCAGTAACGCTTAGCCGGTGCCTGACTCCGCATTTAAGAGCATAATTCTCTTTCTGGTGCCCTACCGGGAAGTCAAAGCAAACCGGAAAATGATATTCACTCACCTTTTCCATTACAATATCATAAAGCGTGCGGCCGAATTCTTCTCCAGGGTCATCGGGCTTGATTTTGAATCCGCCGATGATCAGTCCCTTCAGCTGAGCCAATTTTCCTGTCCTTTTCAAATTCCAAAACATCCGGTCGATACCGTAAAGGTATTCTCCCGTGTCTTCCACGAATAATATATGACTCGCCGTTTTGATATCTGATTTGGTACCAGAAAGTGTTTCAATCGTTTTCAGATTACCGCCAATAATAGTTCCTTCGGCGATTCCCGTTCTATTTTTCGCATTGGCCACTGCCTTGTATTCCATTTTTACACCGGTGAGTGCGTATTTAATAGAGGCTACGCATTCCTGCACCATGGGCTCTGCAACTTCAAAAACTTCAGGAAAGCTGTTGCACATTTTTGAATGAATAGTGGCGATTTGGCAATTCCGGCTGATATGACAATGCAACACAGTAATATCACTGAATCCAATGATCCATTTTGGTTTCTTAGTAAGGTTGCTAAAATTGAGCTGATCTACTATCCGGATGGCGCCATATCCTCCACGGGCGCACATGATGGCCTTCAGGTATGGATCATCCAGCATCTGCTGAAAATCCCTGGCCCGCTCTGAATCCGTTCCCCCAAAACTGGCGTCTCTTTTTCCGATCGTATCCCCGATCTTTATTTTAAACCCCCAGCTCTGCATCAATTGCATGGCCGGTTGAATTTCTTCAAGGGTTATGAAACCAGCGGGACAAGTGATTCCAATTGAATCGCCACGTTTCAAATAAGGCGGCACTTTAATTGCAGAATCATCTTCAGGGAAAACAGATTGCAGAGTATCACCCGGGACGTCTGTTCCAGAATCATTGACCAGAGCATTTGCCATAACAC
>CALFNL010000417.1 GCA_937902875.1 uncultured Bacteroidota bacterium
ACGTAGTGACGATCCCTTGCTATCGCAAGGGATTTTTTGCGTAGCAAAAACAGAGGCGAGAAGTTTACCCGACGGAGCCTCCCACAATTTTGTGACGCACAAATCATATAATTCAAGCCAAATCATATAGAAAAACGGCGAAGGCGGGAGTCTCTGCGGGGTCACGAATCCCGATGGCTATCGGGATACAATCCCGACGATTCTGCCGGGATTTTTTTTTCGAAGCTACCCCACCGGATAGCTATCGGGGCAGGTCCCGACGCTTTGGTCGGGATTTTTTTTGCTTCCCAAAAAAAGACGAGAAGTTTACCCCGCCGAAGCCTCCAATTTCCTGTTCCCTAAAAATCTATATATTAAAGCCAAATCATTTGGAAAGATTGCGAAGGTGGGAACTGCGAATACTTTATTATTAAAACTGCATAAAGAATCATTCGTGAATGAATGTCTTCTCACTATTATATGTCCAGTGTTCTGATATGCAGGAGAAGAAATATCCAACCTCCGAAAAGAGGAAAATTTCAAATTGAGAATTTTCATAGATTTGAATTCACATACACAGCCCAAGCATGGGTCTTCATATCTTGGGGAACGCCATGAGTTCAGTCTGGTTCCAGTTTCACAACGCATTTTGTAACCTATTTGGATGAAAGAGCAACTTCCTGTCATAAATAGTCTAAGAGGCATAGCCGCTTCAATGGTATGCTTTTATCATTTTGTGGTCTATACCTTAGGGTACATAGATACCCAGGCAATAAAGGAAATATTCTTTTTTGGAATCAATGGCGTTCATGTATTCTTTGCAATCTCCGGCATAGTGATCCCTATGTCAATGATCCGCGGGGGATATGAATATAGAAAATGGGGTATTTTCATGGGCAAGCGGCTAGCAAGACTTGAACCACCATATCTGGTTTCTATCCTTTTCGCCCTTTTGTATTTTCAAGCGAGGCAATTTTCGCCAACATCTGTTGTAGCAGATCTGATGCCTGGTACCAGAGACCTTTTGCTTCATGTAGGATACTTGGTTCCTTTTTTCGACGGGCGGTGGGCCCTTGCGATTTACTGGACATTGAGCGTAGAATTTCAATATTACTTGATCATCTCTTTGCTCCTCCCAATAGCGCTATATTCTGGCAAATTGAAGAGGTATGCGGTCTATATGCTATTCCTGCTTGCGCCTTTCTTTGTCTCAGACAATCGATTTTTCCCCGTATATGCACCCATTTTTCTGCTCGGAATAACCTATACTTTTCTGCGTGCAGGCAGAATTAAACCATTAGAGTATCTCGTAATAACCATTTTATGTTTGATTTCTTCCGGATTTGTGTTACCCATTAGTAATTCTATCGTGGCAATTTCAACAATTATTATTGTTCACCTGATTCCGCAATTTAAAACCCGGGTCTTGGATTTCCTCGGCAAAATTTCTTACTCCCTGTATCTGGTACATGCAATTACTGGGGGTGCTCTGATCAATTTTCTTTCGCACAGATTCGTTGAATCATACCAGAAACCAATCGTTATTATCGCAGGGTATCTTGTAGCAGTTATGTGCGCATTTTTATTCTATCGCCTCATTGAAATACGTTCCAAGGGATGGTCAAAGAAAATAAAATACAAGGATATTCGAAAAGCTGTTCCGACACAAGGTTCCGGATATGTATGAGGGGCAAGCAAAAAAGCGATCGAATAATTATTTAATGAGGATCTTTTGCACTAACTATGGATTTAATATCAATTGGCCAAGAAGTTGCGGGACCTTTTATTTTGGTAATAATTATTTTAACTTTTTTTATCTTTAGAATTTTCTGCTTTATCATCCCCACCACCTGCTTCGCAAAATCCATCCCCTGCCTACCAGGCTTGCGGTACTTTTCAGTAGCTATCACAGCCAGCTTCAAAAATTGATACAATTCTTCATACTGCCCCGTCAGGATCAGGAATTGGTCCTAACCATCATGGTCGGGAACTGATTAAGCAAATTTAAATTACGGATTTCCCATAACGATCCTTTACCATTTTACGATTTAGTCCAACTCTGAGGTCGAAAACCAAATGGAGTTTCAATTCCTGATACAGATTTACATTTTCCATTTCAACTTAAGGATTCCTGAGTAATAAGTCTGAGACCTTTCAATTATCCATAATGAATGGAATTTATGTCAGCCTATTTTCAATTAGTTTTTCGAAACCAGGGCTTGCCGAAAACCTGAATCAAAGTAGGCGAAAGAATAAAACAAATAATATGAATGAAAATGCAAAGGTTCCAAGCGAAAGAATGGAGACCGAATTTGAAATGAGGAATTTAGATTTCTTAGAATCTTCGGGTATCCTAGATCAGTTCCCGGGATTGGGACAGAAAACGGATGTCAGGTCCTCTGTGAAAGAGGCATCGAGTCCCCGGAATGCACTATTGATCCCGGAATCTTTAACCCCCATTCTTGACTTCTATATGTTACCTCCTTATTCCAGTGGAGTGCCAATCATTCAATCCGCTGTTCACGCCGTGGATTCCTACAAGGATAATAATGCGCAAGACATACTAACACCTTATTATAGAAAGACCTCATTGGTTGACAAATCCAGGGGTGAAATTAATTTGGCTGTTGTAGCCGGTAGATATTCTCCCACACGTTATCCATGCGACACAACATACCCTTTTGGTCATATGACATCTGTCGGTGGAAGGCTTGAACAGGAATTAGATCTGTTGACCGCGCAGGACAAATCTCATCTTTTAAGAGTTACAGCTTCAATCGAATTGCCGGTGCCTCCGGCCCTGGATGCCAACGTGCCAGGGATCCAAATGCTCGTTGATGAGAAAGGCAGCTATTATGATCATATTTCCTGCTTAGTTACGGGAGATGACCCATATAGAGGATTGGTAGGTGTATCCGGCGATTTCAGATTAACAGTGGGGGCGAATGATGGTTTTACTCATGGAACTTCCTCTTTCCCATTTTTGTCCAGGTTCCAGGTGTCAGGTGCTTTGGCACAGGGTTATTATATTCCGGGCTTCAATATTATTACTGAACTATTTATTCCTGCGGGAATTCAAAAACTGCGAATATATATTCAGGCCAATATAGCTAGTTATTGCTGTACAGATTATCCAATTCCATACTATGACCAAAATAATTATGGCCCCATGTCTCTAGTAGGTTTCAGGAATTTTTCATCGGCCCAATTTTACCCGATTTTTAAACTTCCCTTTTATGAATTTGATTGGGGCCCTATCGCAAATAATAGTATCAAAGTGAGAGACCTTCATTTACAATTCTTTGATACGCCTCCTCCCGAAACCGCTCCCCAAAATCCGGCCATTTAGAACGTTTATGTCGTTGGTTTTCCCCCTTGAATAACCGCAAACGATTTGAAAAAAAAATACAGTGAAGCACCAACAACATGAATCGTGGTATAGTTGGTGCGCCCTTTCATTCTTTAAATTCCTGGATCTTTTCGCCTGGGCGGAAAACACCTGCCAAGGCGTTGTGGTTAAGTTGGTGCTCGCTTATGCCGTTGTTGGTGTTTCCCCTTGAATGATCGCAAACGATTTGAATAAAAGTTACTGGGGAGCACCAACAACAGAAGTGAAATGGTATAGTTGCTGCTCCTTTACATGCTTCAAATTTCTTGATGTTTTCGCCTGGGCGCGAAACACCTACCAAGGCGTTGTGGTTAAGTTGGTGCTCGCTAACGGCTTTAATTTTCGGGAAGTCTTTGTCAAAACGCGAAACACCAACTTAGGCGTCGGGGTATAGTTGGCGCTCCCTGAACAGGGGCAGCTTGCATCTGGCTTTTTATCTGGGAATTTTCCTAAAGTGGTCAAAATTTTATCAAATATTGGATTGCTGCCATAATCCCAAATTGTCTTTCCTTTGTACTCGCATTGAACAAAATTCTATTCCATTCAAAACATAATCTTTTCAAATGAGAACTTCACTTGTGTTGATATTTTCCGCCCTTGCATTTTCTTTGGCATCCTGCGGCAGTCGCCCAAAAACAGACTCAAATGAACTGGTCATCGGCAGTGGGCAAATACCAAACCTGGTAACAAAAAATGGGAATAATGTTCACGTAGTGTTCGGAATGGGCGACAGCCTCTATTACAGTTTTTCCTCCAACAAAGGGCAGAGTTTTTCCAGTCCCCTCCTGGTGGATACCCTCCCTGGCCTGGTTTCATTTGCCATGCGCGGACCTCAAATCACCAATACAACAAATGGCCTGGCCATGATCGTCGCCACCCGGGTTGGAAATATTTTTTCATACACAAAAGATGGAACAGGGGCATGGCAAAGGGCGACGCGAATCAATGACGCCGATACTATTTGCAAGGAGGGCTTCCTGGCCCTGGGCAGCGATGGAAACCAAAATCTCTTCGCTGCCTGGCTGGACCTGCGCAACAATGCACACAATAAAATTTACGGAGCGAGGTCTGCCGATGGCGGTAAAACCTGGTCGAAGAATTTCGAAATATATGCTTCACCCGACGGAACCGTTTGCGAATGTTGCAAACCCTCAGTTGCCGTACAGGGAAAAAATGTTTATGTGATGTTCAGAAACCGGATCGAGGGAAGCAGGGATCTCTACCTTATTCAATCCTCCGATGGCGGAGAGAGTTTCGGAGAGGCTAAGAAATTGGGCACCGGAAGTTGGAAACTCAATGGCTGCCCGATGGACGGTGGATCATTGGCCATAAATCCCATGGGAATTCCTCAAACGGTATGGCGTAGGGAAGGCACCATCTATGCAAGTGAGCCTGGAAAGGATGAAAAAGAAATTGGAACGGGAAAAAGTTGCACCATGGCTGTTGCGGGAAAAAACAATGTCTATGCCTGGGTGGAAGACGGCGGCAATATTGTCTGCCTCCTGCCGAATGGGAAAAAGGAAAATTTGGGTAAAGGCTCATTGCCTGTATTGAAAGCTATCGGTGAAGATGAGCTGATATGTGTGTGGCAGCAGGACAAGAAAGTCAGGCGCACCCTGGTACATTTGTAATGTCTTTACTTTTACCTGCAATTCCAACACAACCAAAATGATTTTTCAATCCCCGATTATTAACTCATGATCTGAGCTTTCGTAAAAACGGAACTCGCCGTATGTCCGCCGAAGCCAAAGGTATTATTAAGCGCATAGTTTACGGGCTGCCGCAGAGATTTTCCGAGAATAATATTCATGCCTGCGGGAATTTTTTCATCCAGAATTTCTGTATTTATTGTGCCAGGGATGATATCATTCCTCACCGACATTACGCTGATGATGGCCTCCACGGCTCCTGCGGCGCCCAGCAAATGCCCTGTCATGGATTTTGTGGCGCTGATGGGCACGGGTATATCGACAAACACTTTTCTGATCCCGAGCAATTCACTGATATCTCCCTGTCCGGTTGAAGTGGCGTGTGTATTGATATAGTCGATTTTATCCGGACCGATGCCTGCGTCTGCCAATGCTTTTGATATGCCGAAAGCAGCACCCAGGCCCTCGGGATGTGTACCCGTGAGATGGTATGCATCAGCAGCCATGCCGCCACCCGCCATTTCTGCGTAAATGGTGGCGCCCCTCTTTAGGGCATGTTCCCATTCTTCCAGGATCAATGCCCCGGCTCCTTCGCCAATTACAAATCCGTCCCTGTCTTTGTCAAATGGTCGGGATGCTTTTGCCGGGTTATCATTCCTTTTTGACAATGCCTGTGAAGCGCCGAAACCTCCCATTGACGCGGGTGTGATCGCCGCTTCCGAACCTCCGGCAATCATGATCAATGCCTTTCCCATCCTGATCAGGTCGAAGGCGTTTATGAGCGCCGTATTGGAAGAAGCACAGGCAGATACCGTGCAATAGTTGGGTCCATGCAGTCCATGACGGATAGAAATGACGCCTGCGGCAATATCGGCAATCATCTTTGGTATGAAATATGGGCTGAACCTCGGCGTACCATCTCCCGCATAAAATTCCTTCAACTGTTCTTCAAAAGTTCCGATGCCTCCATTCCCCGATGCCCAGATCACGCCGATTTCGGCCAGTTTCTCCAGCTCCATGGATTTGAAATCGAGGCCCGAATCCTTAATGGCCTGCTCACTCGCGGCAATTGCATATTGCGTGAACAAATCGTATTTCTTCAATTCCTTTTTCTCAATATATTCTTCCGGGTTGAAATTTCTCACTTCACATCCAAAACGGGTCTTGAATTTGGAAGCGTCAAATTTTGTGATCATGCCCGCGCCACTCTTGCCGGCAACAATATTTTGCCAGAATTCATTTACTGTATTGCCCAGTGGTGTAATGGCGCCAAGGCCTGTAATCGCGACTTTATTCATATTAGATTTTGATGAGGGTACATACACGGAGCTTCGTCATGAAGTCCGCGAAAAGCCTGCAATGTATGAACAATTATCCGGCTGCTTAGCCATTGATTGCTTTCTATACACAGAGTTTAAACTGTGTTCAAAATCAAGCATATCATTCCAACGACAGTATCAATTCTTCCACCGCTCCTGCAAGCAGCTTCCTGTAATTTGCATTTCCCGTGAGCCTGCTTATCATTATGCC
>CALFNL010000418.1 GCA_937902875.1 uncultured Bacteroidota bacterium
TTTTCGCCGCTGGCATCGCCTGAGGAAGAACAGCGGTTCTCTGCTGGTGCATAATGCCAAGCATCATTTTTACCTGTTGAACTGGTGGATCAATTCCGAACCGGAAGAAGTATTTGGATATGGGAAATTAGACGTTTATGGAAAAAACAATTCATTCAGGCATACCCATTGCAGGCCCTGTCCCTATAAGGAAAAATGCAGGTTTTATTGGGATATCACTAAGAATAACCAATATATGCAGTTGTATGCCGCCAATGAAAAATATGATGGTTACCTGAGAGATGGTTGCGTATGGAGGGAAGACGTGGATATTTTTGACCAAATGGCCGTGCAGATAAAATATGCCAACCGGGTGCAGGTCAGTTATTCTTTGACGGCATTTTCGCCCTACGAAGGCTACAGGATCGCGTTCAATGGCACCAGGGGAAGGCTGGATGCCTGGATCAAAGAACGCCAACCATGGGATGAACCCGATTATGACGAGATACAAATTACCACCAGTTTCGGCAAGCGGGAGATCTTTCACATATCTAATAATGAGGCCGGTCATGGAGGTGGAGATGCCAGGTTACGCAGGCAAATATTCAATTCAGACGGGAATGATCCCTGGAGGCAGGCGGCAGGTAGCCGTGATGGTGCAATGGCATGCCTCATCGGCATTGGGGCGAGGAACAGCATTGATACTGGCAAACCTATCAGGATCGCGGACATGGTATCTTTGAAACCTCAGGCTGAAAGGCCCGCATGAACTAATTCCAGTCTCTGATTCATCAAACGGGTCTGTAAATGAACATAAATAAATTTTAGCATGGATTTCAATCGCATTGACATTACCAGGAATGCCAGCGCTCTAACTGAGGGTGCCAACGGCATATCTACTCTGCCCATGGAAACTGATTCCCAGGGCTGGCAGAATAATTTTTTTGAAATATCCCTGGCCGAATGGTCGCTTCATAATACCCTGTTTGCAAATAGAATGAGCAATCTTGATTTTCCGGAAATGGCCCGCAGAAAATTTGATATTGGCATTGTGGAATATGTAAATCAGTTTTTCAAGGATAAGGCAAATGATAAGAACTATCTCAATGAACTTTTGAAGCGATGCCAGGACAATGGCATCAAAAATCATTTAATAATGTGTGATGATGAAGGCGCATTGGCCGATCCCGATGAAAAGAAAAGAATGCAGGCTGTGGAAAATCATTATAAATGGGTGGATGCGGCATATCATTTAGAATGTAACACCATCCGGGTGAATACATTTGGCGAAGGCAGCGCGGAAGATATTCAGAAAGCTGCCATAGAGGGATTGAACAGACTCGCAGAATATGGAGGGCAGGCGGGCATCAATATCATTGTGGAAAATCATGGCGCCTATACTTCCAATGGTTCCTGGCTTAGCGCAGTGATGAAAGCAGTGAATAAAAAAAATGTAGGCACCCTGCCGGATTTTGGAAATTTCTGCACACGGCGGGATGGCAAGTCTGTTTGGGAAGGAAAATGTATCGAAGAATATGATCGTTACAAAGGAGTGACTGAATTGATGCCATTTGCCAAAGGCGTGAGCGCCAAAGCGAGCGAATTCGATGAAAAAGGAAACTGCATTGAAACGGATTTTTTCAGGATGCTGAAAATCATCAGGGACTCAGGATTCCATGGATATATTGGCATTGAATATAGCGGCGGATCATCATCTGAAGAAGAAGGTATTCTCAAGACTAAGGCCTTGCTTGAAAGAGTTGCCGCAAGTTTGTGACTGTAGCCCCGATTATTATATTTGATAGGAAGCGGCTTATATTTTCAATTTCTCTTTCAAACTTTCCGAGAATGATTTGAAGAATTCCAGCGATTCAGGGTTCTTCAATGAGCCGATATTCAAACTTTTTTCTACGGGTTTACCCACGAGTATCTTTTTGACAGGAGATTCCATTTTCTTTCCGCTGATAGTGTATGGAATATCCGTTACCTGGATAATCTCATCCGGCACATGACGGGGCGAATAAGTGAGTTTCAGAATTGAATTGATCTTTTGCCTCAGCGGATCAGTCAATTCCCATCCTTCCCTGATAACCACAAACAAGGGCATGTAATCCCCACCACCTGGTAATTCAATATTCACGATCAGGCTGTCCTTTACTTCTTCCACCTGGTCAACCGCCCGGTATATTTCAGAAGTTCCAATGCGCACGCCCTGTCTGTTCAGTGTGGCGTCTGACCTTCCAAGAATCACCAGGCTGCCGCGGGGAGTAATTTTCAGCCAATCACCATGACGCCATACATGCGGGTAGGTTTCAAAATAGCTGGAGAGATATTTTTCATAATGCGGGTCATTCCAAAAATATATTGGCATCGAAGGCATCGGAGTCTTCACCACCATCTCTCCTACCTCGTTCACAACTGCCTGCCCCGATTCATTCCATGCTTCCATATCGCAACCCAGGGCCCTGCATTGAATTTCTCCCTCGTAAACGGGCAGCCAGGGATTGCCTCCCACAAATGCGGAGCAAACATCCGTGCCGCCACTCATGCTGCAAAGCCATACATCCTTTTTCACAGAGTTGTACACGTAATCAAATCCTTCCGGCGGCAATGGAGATCCGGTGGAACCAATGGAACGCAAAAGACTGAGATCGAATTTCGACATTGGACTGATGCCGGCTTTCGCGCAGGCCATGATGAAAGGCGCACTGGTTCCGAAATGATGCATTGGTATTTCCGCCGCCAATTTCCATAATATATTCAGGTCAGGATAAGCGGGACTTCCATCGTATAAAACAATAGTGGCTCCAACCAACAGGGAAGCCTGAACGTAATTCCACATCATCCATCCAGTAGTGGAAAACCAGAAAAAATTCTCTCCCGGTTTAACGTCATTATGCAGTGACAGGTATTTGAAATGCTCCAGCAATACTCCACCATGACTATGGGTAATGGCCTTGGGAATACCCGTTGTTCCAGATGAATAGAGAATCCATATCGGATGTGAGAATGGAACAGGATTGAATTGAATGCTCCCATGTTCCGTTTCCAACACTTCATCCCAACCTACGGCATTACCAATTTTTTTAATTGCGTTATCTTCATTCAGGTATGGAATTACGATCAGCTTTTCCACGGTGGGCAACTGAGTTTTGATTTCCGACACGATCTCACTTCGGCGGAAAGGCTTCCCGTTGTATGCATAGCCATCTACCACTATCAATATGCGCGGTTCTATTTGGCTGAATCTTTCCACCACACTTTTTGCTCCGAAATCTGGCGAACAACTGCTCCATATGGCACCTATGGAAATGGTGGCCAGCCAGGCAATGGTGGCCTGGGGAATATTTGGGAGATAGGCCGCTACTCTGTCTCCCGCCTTCAGGCCGGACTGCAGCAGGAAATTTTGTACAGCGGCGACTGAATCTTCCAATTCGCTCCAGCTAATGGTTACCAAGGGCTGCTTTTCTGAACAGAAAACTATGGCAGGATGTGAGGAGACCCTATTCCGGAAAATATGTTCCGCATAATTTAGCTTGCTGCCCTCGAACCATTTGGTATAAGGCATGCCGTGTGCACTCATCACTTCCCGGTAGGGCTCATGATGAATCACTTTAAAAAAAGAGGAAATGGATTCCCAAAAATCCGCAGGATGCTCCACCGACCATTTCCACAGAGAAGCATAGTCGGGAAATTGAAGTCCGTATTCCTTTTCCAGCCAATGATTGTAATGACTGAGATTGGATTTTCTTTTGAATTCATCAGACGGGGTCCATAATATGGCTGGAACAGATCCGGACATGCAAATCGGTTTAGATGCAAGTTACTGGTAATTGAGGTCCTCCCTGCCATTCGGTAAAGACTACCCCCTGAAAACTCTCACTGTGCCTTCGTGATTCTCCAGCAATAGCGCTTCAGTTTTCCCTGAAAATCGAAAGGAGTGGTGGCCTTGCCAATATCCTGAATAAATTTTGTCTCAATCAATTCCCGGTCCAGCACAAATTTGCTGAAGTTGGTACTGAAATACAGTATCCCACCCGTGTTCATGGAAAATAGCGCATGATTAATCAATTCCACATGGTCTCTTTGAATGTCGAGAAAATCATCTTTCATTCTTTTACTGTTGCTGAAGGTGGGAGGATCCATCACTACCAGGTCAAACTGACTGGCTTTCAAATCCTGCAGATATTGTTTGATATCGGCCTGCACATAGCTGTATTTCTGCTTATCGGAAAAACCATTCAGCCGCATATTTTCTTCGGCCCATGCCAGGTAAGTCTTCGAAAGATCTACTGTGGTGACGGATGCCGCGCCTCCCGCTGCAGCATACACGCTGAATGATCCCGTGTAGGCAAAAAGATTCAACACCTTCCTGTCTTTAGCTTCTGCCCTCACCATGTGCCTGGTGATTCGGTGGTCCAGGAATAATCCCGTATCCAGGTAATCAGTAAGATTTACCTTGAACCGCAATCCATCTTCTTCCACCATAAAAAATTCACCTTC
>CALFNL010000419.1 GCA_937902875.1 uncultured Bacteroidota bacterium
ACTCCCTCATCGTCGAAAAGCATCCCCTTTGGGGAGAATGATTGCGGCTGAAAAAGGAATAGATTTGACCAAGGTAAAGGGAACGGGTGAAGGTGGCGCCGTTATTAAGGAAGACGTGGAGAAAGCCATAATAGAAAGAATGGCGCCTGGGGAAGATAAAAGACCCGCCAAAATAGAAAGTGTGCGCATGGCAGTGGCGGCGGCTATGAGTAAGTCAAATCGTGAGATTCCTCATTATTATTTGGAAACAAGGGTGGATATGAGTAAGGCATTGACCTGGCTTAGCGAAGCCAACAAGCAACGGACTGTGAAACAAAGATTGCTGCCGGTTGTGCTATTAATTAAGGCTGTGGCTAAGGCATTAACGGATGTGCCTGATCTAAATGGTTATTGGGATGGCGGATTGCAACTAAAGAAAGATATCAATATTGGCTTTGTTGTTTCGCTTCGGTCAGGAGGTGTAATGATTCCTGCCATTCATAATGCTGATCTAAAATCAATGGATGATCTGATGTTATCTCTGAATGATATTATTCCCAGAGCAAGGGCGATGAAGCTGCGAAGTTCCGAATTGAGCGAATCTACTATTACGGTTACTAATTTGGGTGAGGGAAATGCGGAAACAGTCTATGGGGTTATTTATCCGCCGCAGGTAGCCATTGTTGGTATTGGCAGCATTTCCGAACAGCCCTGGGCAGAAGCTGGCATGCTGGATGTGCGGCCGGTGCTGAACCTGACTTTATCTGGGGACCATAGGGCAACAGATGGCGCTACTGGCAGCCGTTTTTTGATGGCGGTAAAAGATTACCTGGGTAAACCGGAGTCGCTTTAACCATAAGAAGATATTTGTGGCTTTCCATATATATTAAATGATAACTAGATGACTGAAACGGAAATAAAACAAATTATTTTTCAATTATTGAAGCAAATTGCTCCCGATACGGAACCCGAACAATTACAAGCGGAGGATAATATCAGGCAAAAATTAGATATTGATTCATTCGATTCTTTGCGTTTTATTGTTGAGTTGGATGAGAAACTGGGAGTGGAAACGCCGGAACAGGATTATGGCAAGATTGCCACGTTAAAGGGTTTGGTGAATTATATAATGGTGAAAAAAAATAGCAGTTTTTCCTAATGAAATAAGTATGGTGATCTTAAATAGCCATCCATCAAACGCAGATATTTATATGCCGCAGAGAGGGCCTTTGTTTTATCGGCGCTGTTCCCGGGGTCCTTTGCTCTGAGACTATTGACTTTTGCGCGTACATTGGCCCTATAGCTTTTATAATAGATGAAGAGGCTCCGGTCTTCACTGGTTTTCATAGTTGGGAAAAAATGATTATAATATTCAATAAATAAAGCAGACAGATCTTCCCTGCCAAATGCATCCAGGTCCATGCAAAGGAATGCAACCTCGTTTAGAACATCAATTTGCCGGAAATCATCATTGAATTCTATGCAATCAAAGGGTTGGGGAGCGGGCAATAGAAAAATATTCCTGGAGTGTAAATCCCCATGACAATCTCTGAAGAATCCGGCGCTAAGTCTGGCTGCCAGCAATTCTTTGTTATTTTCCATAAAAGTATCTGAAGTGGCAATGGCATGGCTGATGATATCACTGCAATTCCTGTCTAGTTGGTTAGCCAGGAATTCTCCTTCTGCCGCCAGGTCATTAAATTTTGCCTGGATATCCAGGAAGTCTTTTTTGTAAATGATCTCTGTGTTTTTATGGAAGAAAGCTATCTTTTCGGCAAGGTTCTTTATATCTTGCCCGGTGACCATATTTTTCGACAATAGTATATCCATTTGCTTTTCCCTGTCAAGTTTATGCATCCTGACCGCAAAATCTAATAATGAGCCTTCTTTGCTACCAATGCGCAAGATGCCCTGCCTTTCGCATATTGGCTGTACATCGATGTACACGTTATCTGTTAGTCTCTTATTTAATTCAATTTCCCTTTCGCAAAAATGTTTTCGCATTTCGAGAGTAGAAAAATCCAGAAATGAATATTGAACAGGTTTCTTGATCTTGTAAACGAATTGGTCACATATAATTACCCATGAAATATGCGTTTCAATCAATTCCCGTTTAACGGTAGTTTCCGGGAATATCCCATTGTAAAGCAGGCTATTGATCTGTTCTTTTGTCATTTTTCTATTTCAAATAATCTGCAGCTCTTTGGAGCATATTATCGATGTTCTCATCGGTTGATTCCAACAATAAATGAGAGTCTTTCAGCGGCTCCCATCGCTGACTAATGAATTTATAAACCTCATAATCGGCCTCGCTGTAGGGCCTTTCTTTTTTCAATCTTTCCCTGACTGTATTTTCCTTGGCCTGCACTTCAATGAAATAAATGCCGCCCTTTCTTTCCATTTCCTGCACAAAAGGTTTCCGTGAGTGATCTGTATGAAAAGTTGCATCCAACACTACCTTCCTGTTTTGATTTACGGCCTCCTTCATTTTAGCAAGCATTTCATTGTACACGGCTTCTTTCTCCTGATCCGAATAGGTCCTCACTTTAAACATTTCCTTCCTCAGCCTGTCACTGTTGATGTATTCGGCTCCTATCATACTTGCAAGCCTGGAAGCAAAATAGCTCTTGCCTGAACCCGGTAAACCAAAAACAATTACAACCATATTAATCTTCTTTTAATTCTAATCGCGCTTTTTGAACAGCAGTATATAGAATTTTCATTTGTAACGGCCAGACCCGAACGAATTGTAATATACTAAATCCGGATACAAGGGCCCATTGACATCTATCATAAAATCCTGTGTTATTCGTCATATCATCATGACTCATGATGGCTATTTTAATAATAAAAATATTTTAATAGGAACTGAACTTTGCCTTTCGGTAGGGAGCAATCGCGTGTGCATTGGGCATTGGGGATGGAATTAATCAATGGGCCGAAGGCAAATGTTAGTTGCTGTTGCATTCTAAAATGCAATGAAGTAAGGGTTTCTAAGATCAGGCTTGTTATAAATAAGTTCCGATTTTAGGTCTGTATGATATACGCCTCTGTTAGAAGCGTTCAGGATTGCATGAGCCGCTGCCGTATCCCATTCCATAGTTGTTCCCAGTCTTGGATATATATCTGCCCGGTCTTCAAGGAGCCGCATAAACTTGAGTGCACTGCCTAATATTGTGATTGTAACATTTTTAAACTGTTCCATAAATACTTTTGTGGCAGTGGACATATGAGACCTGGAAACTACTACTTCCAAATGTTCCCTTTGCAAGAGTTCATCAAATGGCCTTCTCTCAGGTAAGGGCGAAATTCGCATCAACTTGCCCTTTTCAGTTTTGTAAATGCCCGTTTCTTTTGAACCGGAATACAGAGTATCGCTGATGGGGGCATAAATCACGCCGCCTATTGGTAGGCCCCGTTTTACCAGGGCTATATTGATGGCGAACTCACCATTTTTATGAATGAATTCTTTAGTTCCGTCAAGTGGATCTATTAACCAGAAATATTCCCAGGACATTCTTTTCCCAAATTCAATATTTGCTCCTTCTTCGGAGAGAATGGGCAAATTTGTTTTGCTAAGATGCTCCGATATAATTTTGTGAGCAGTCTTATCAGCTCTCGTCAAAGGAAAATTACCCTGCTTTATTTCTATAGAAAATTCGCCAGAGGAGTATATCTCCATAATTGCTTTGCCTGCATCAATTGCAGCATATTGTGCTATTTCAAAAAGCTGCGGAACCTTACTCATTTTTTGTTGATTCAGCGAATTGTTTGGAATGCCTAAAGTTGCAAATTACATCAACAGGATTACCCATTTAGGCCGCACGGGCCTTATAGAAGTAGGGTGGCTTCGTCATGTATTGCTCTATGAGCCGGTGCCAGAGGCTTCTCATTGAATGTCTGCCATTGAAGCGGAAAAAGAATTCATCCAGGTAGCCATGCACGAATCTTTCGGAACAGTGATGGTGAATGCCTCGCATCCATCCTTTCAAATTCATCTCCACTACATTCATTCCGGAAACTTTCTTTTTACCCCCGGGTGGCCCCGGGCTCATCTCAAATACCTGCTCCCCAAACTGCTTCTCCCTGCCTGAGAATGGTAATATTCCCA
>CALFNL010000420.1 GCA_937902875.1 uncultured Bacteroidota bacterium
ATAATTCAGGAATTGTCAACCCCTGGTTTTTGCTTTGAGGCCTAAATGGGTAATCATGATGATTCAATTCTCCGGGTATCCAATTCAATTACTTAAGAAAATCCTTTTGGGAATGCCCTTTACACTATAGTCATATTGGCTAATGGTGCTACCTCGCAGCATTTGAGAAGTTACCGTATATGGGTCGGGCCATATGCCCCTATAGCTATCGGTGGTGCTCACATCGGTAAGTTTCGGATATCTATTGAGACTATCCGGGAGGCCTAACGTTTCTGTCCCATCACGCAAATACAACCCATATCGGGCATCTCCCTAATACTGGTCATCAAATGAAAAAATGGGTTTGCGTGTCTTCCATTTTCCCCTGGTAAAATCGGGAATATTCTGCACCTGTCCGCCTTCGGCAATTGATTTCTCACTCAAAGGTGTAATGGAATACCAGGTGGCATAGTCATAAACATCGAGTGGAAAAGGTGCATCGCGCTTAATACTTTCTACAAAAGCATTGACCACAAAGAAATCCATTCCCCCATGTCCTGCTCCCTTGGCATCATTTTCAAATCTTTTCCATAGCGGGTGATCATATTCTTTCATATAAGTTTCGGGATTCTCCCAGGTATGCGGCTTGCTCCTGTCTTCAAAATATATAAAGCCGGCATTGGGTTCTCCTGCATGATAGTCCTGCCATAGACCATTCGTTCCCTGCACCCTGAAACCCAGATTATAGGGACGTGGAGAATTGGTATCATGTGTGAGCAGGATGGTTTCTCCATTGGCCGTCTGGATTTGGGTGGTTACAATATCACCCAGTTTAAATTGCAGTTTGGCATTTGGATGATCTGGACCACCTTTGGGATTCTTCACTATAAATCTGTGTAAACCTCTTGCCTTGGTAGCAGCCGACGAAAGCCTGGTCAGGCGATTGCCATGATTAATATTGATCATCGTGGCTATCGGCCCCAGGCCATGCGTAGGGTATAGATCACCGTTCCTTTTCAGGGAATGCTCTGTTCTCCATTTGGCTTCACTGAAGGCTTTTGCGCCAAATTCCACTCCTTCTTTATCTCTGCCCCCATTGAATTTTATTTCGCGCAAGTCGTGTTCATATCCACCCTGCAGGTGTAACAATTCGCCAAACATGTCTTTACGCACCATGCTCAGCACGGCCATCACATCCCTCCTGTAACATACATTTTCCATGATCATCATGGGAATCTTTGTTCTTTCGGAAACAT
This sequence comes from uncultured Bacteroidota bacterium, assembly GCA_937902875.1. Lineage (GTDB taxonomy): Bacteria > Bacteroidota > Bacteroidia > Chitinophagales > Chitinophagaceae > PSRI01. Next base: position 1,236 of record CALFNL010000420.1, read on the forward strand.
TCACCACATCCCAGCAGTCCTGCAGCTTAATGGCACCGCATACTTCAACACCGGGAATCTTGCCGGCGTTCATTGCATCCATCGCCATAATGGAATGCCATTCCCAGGGAGTGGCGATGATAACCGCATCAATATCGTCCCGCTTCAATAGATTCTTATAGTCATGGTTTCCATTCGTATATTCCACAGCAGCTTTCTTATTCGCCTCCCTGACGGCTTTTTGTGCGTCTGCCATCATTTCTTTGTCTGGATCCGCCAAAGCAATCACATCCACATCGTCCCTTCTCAAAAGGAGGTCCAGGTGATTCTGTCCTCTCAAACCTACACCGATCAACCCCATTCTCAGCCTTGACTTTTTGACTCCGGAATAAGCCTTGAGCCGATCAGGTAATAAGAACATTCCTGCCCCCGCCAGGGCGCTGTTACGAATAAAACTTCTGCGATTGAATGAGTTGAACATGGTGAACTGCTTTGTTTAAAATGAATATTTTGATGATTGCTTAAAGATAGCCATTAAAGCTGTGGCATAGTTGGCCAGAGAAAAATTGAGCAAACGATTGTGTGATGTTGAGCCTGCCATTTCATCCGGATTAATCATGAGCATCCCTTTCATTATATGAGCCTGTAGATTTCCCGCCCCCATCGAGGCTTCTGAATTATATGAAGGCATTCTCATTTAATATTTTACCTGACCTTCGTTCAAAATTCCAGCTTGCGGCTTTCCTCCCAATTATATTTTGTGGGCCTGCTCTTACCGGCTGGCATTGCGGCCGAAGTGAAGACGATCCAGGAAGAATTTGCCTCAAGGTTTGGAAGCAGCCGGGCCCTGCATGCTCCTCCCCACATCACCCTTCAGGCTCCTTTTACGGGCAACATGCAAAAAGAAAAATTAATGGAAGCAGTCCTGAATGAATTTGCATCTACACAGAAACCTTTCCCGGTGAGCCTTTCGGGTTTTGGATTTTTTGACAATAGGAGGTCAAAAGTCATTTATATCAACTCCAAATTGAATAGGGCTATGGATGAATGCCAGCAGGAGCTCGCTCTATTTCTGAAAAATCGGCTGGATCTCCATGAAAAGAAAACCAGTTTCGGCTTTCATGCTCATTGCACCGTAGCATTCCGTGACCTCGGCCATTCTCAATTTCATAAGGCCTGGATGGAGTTTGCCTCCAGAAAATTTGAAGCTGATTTCCAAGCCGAATCCATCAGCCTGCTGAAGAACGAAAATTCTTCGTGGATTCCCATTCACGGGGCATTATTGGCCGGGGCCGAATAGTAGAAGCAAGATTAAGCGGCCTCTATGAGCTTGAAGTATGTTTTACCTGTGGTAACCGCAAGCCGAAGAACTGTTTTATTTTTGACATTCAAATAATGTATATCCAGATATGGCGCAGCAGCGGTTTGGTGGTGGCAGAAACAGTGCCGATGAGACTCCGAAGGTCAAAATTACCCGCGAGAATTTCAGACAGGCCCTGGTGATCTTCAAATATCTCAGGCCCTATCGCTGGCATTTTATTGCCGGTCTTTGTTTTATAGCACTCTCAAGCGGAACCACATTATCTTATCCTTATCTTCTGAAGAAATTAATTGATAGCGCCAATGCTCTCAGCAAGGGGCTAAGCGCTATAAACCCCGGTACCATTGCTTTATGGATGGGAGGCATCCTGTTAGTGCAGATCATTTTCTCCTACCTGAGAGTCTATCTCTTCACCTATACAGGAGAACACGCGTTGGCCGACCTGCGCAGAGATGTGTACCAGCGCCTGATTCAATTACCGATGGAATTTTCCGCTCAGAGAAGAGTAGGGGAATTGTCCAGCCGCATCAGCGCCGATCTTTCCCAGATCCAGGATGCTCTCACTTCCATGCTGGCAGAAATCCTGCGAGGCGTACTCACACTGATCATTGGCATCGGTTTGATTTTATACATCTCTCCCAGGCTCACACTGCTCATGTTATCCATCATACCCACCATAGTTGTAATAGCTGTGTTATTTGGAAAAAAAATCCGCAAACTGGCGCGCCAGTCGCAGGATCAACTGGCAGATTCCAATACCATCGTTCAGGAAACACTGCAGGGTATCAGCAATGTAAAGGCAGCGTGAACTGAGTGCTTTGAGGTTGGGGGGGACACAGAGAGTCGCAGGCAGGTGGTTCAATTGGGCTTGC
>CALFNL010000421.1 GCA_937902875.1 uncultured Bacteroidota bacterium
AAATGTAACACGGCATAAGTGAGGAGAATTAATATGGGTACCAGGGCAGGATATAAATGCAGGGAATCCGTCCAATCGCCTTTCAGCATGGCAATAAAACTGCGCTGCAATCCGCAACCAGGGCAATCCATATGAAAAAGACTCCTGGATGGACAGGTAAGTTGGTGCGCTTCCAGCCATTGAAGACCAGCATTGTATATGCCTAAAAGCAATATCACGAGTGATGATGTTGAATTCTCTGAAACCAAAGCAATTGCCATCTGCTACCAACCCAGGCTGAACATTCTATAGCAAGGCTGCATTCGTCAGGTAGGCTTACCAGTTAATAGGCCTGCGCAAACAGCACGCGCTGACTGCTGGGCTTACCGGTTAAAATGCACTTGCCAGCTTCCTTTTCTCCATCCAGCGGGATGCACCGTATTGTGGCCTTTGTCAATTCCTTGATTTTTTGCTCCGTTTCAACGGTGCCGTCCCAATGAGCCAGTATGAATCCCCCCTTTTCATTCAGGATATTTACAAACTCATCCCAATCATCAGCGGGAGTAATATGCTCATCCCTGTATGCTTTTGCCTTGTTGTACATGGATTGCTGGATCTCTTCCAGGAGTCGGGCGATCCTCTCTGATAGTCCATCCATACTCACGGTTGTTTTTTCTTTGGTGTCCCTTCTGGCAATCTCAACCGTATTATTTTCGATATCCCTGGCGCCAATCGCTATACGCAAAGGGACTCCTTTCATTTCATATTCGGCGAATTTCCAGCCCGGCCGGTTATTGTCATTGTCATCATATTTGACGGCCACGCCCGAGGATCTGAGTTGTTTCAATAATTCCCCAACCTTTCCATCTATCAATAATTTTTGATCGCTCCCTTTATAAATTGGCACTATCACTACCTGCACCGGGGCAATCCTGGGTGGCAGTATAAGGCCGTCATCATCACCATGCGCCATTACCAATGCTCCTACCAGCCTGGTTGAGACCCCCCAGGAAGTAGCCCAAACATATTCCTGCTTATTTTCTTTACTGAGAAACTGCACATCGAATGCACGGGCAAAATTTTGTCCCAGAAAATGGGAAGTTCCAGCCTGGAGGGCTTTCCCATCCTGCATCAGGGCCTCAATGCAATAAGTATCTACCGCTCCTGCGAATCTTTCATTGGCAGATTTCACGCCTTTAATGACTGGCAGGGCCATCCAGTTTTCCGCGAAATCGGCATATACATCCAACATCCTCAGTGTTTCTTCCAGTGCTTCATCCGCCGTGGCATGAGCCGTATGCCCTTCCTGCCATAAAAATTCCGAAGTGCGAAGGAATAATCTCGTCCGCATTTCCCAACGAACCACATTGGCCCATTGGTTTACCAGCAGGGGCAGATCGCGATAGGACTGTATCCAGCTTTTATAGGTATGCCAGATGATGGCTTCGCTGGTGGGGCGAACAATCAGCTCTTCTTCCAACTTAGAATCGGGATCCACCATGAGGGTACCCTTTTTATCGGGATCGGCCTTGAGGCGGTAATGAGTCACTACGGCACATTCTTTGGCAAAACCCTCGGCATGCCCCTCTTCCTTTTCCAGAAAACTCTTGGGAACGAACAAGGGAAAATAGGCATTGACATGTCCAGTGTCTTTAAACATCTTGTCAATGGTGTCACGCATTTTTTCCCAAAGGGCAAACCCATACGGTTTTATTACCATGCATCCACGCACTGCCGAATAATCTGCCAATGCGCCTTTGATCACCAGGTCGTTGTACCATTGAGAATAGTCTTGCGATCTTGCTGTAATTTCCTTGCTCATAAATATCTTTAATTTCCGGTTGGTTTGCGTGAAAACTCACTCAATTCCTGCTTGTATCCGGGCCTGGAATAAATTTGCCACCTCTCTGATGGACAGGGCCCTACAGGGTGCAATTCCGGCCCCCTTTTTACCCGGATTTTCCGGCCTACAATTTGGAATACATTAACAGGCAGAATTCCGCAAATGTAGTAACTTCATAGTGTAAAACATTAAACTCACTTGCCATGAAAAGCAGAATATTACTCTTGTTGGCAACCATAGTTGGATTGGGCAGTTGCACATCCATATATAAATCCGGGCAAACACCCGATGATGTATATTATTCATCTGGTCAGGAAAAGGAAGGATACGTGCAAGCGAAGAATAACCGTGACAACTACCAGCCATATAACGGTGACGAAGCATCCGACAATTATCTTCGGATGAAAGTGAAAGATCCTTCGCGCTGGTCAACACTGGACTATGATATGTATGGAAATTATTATTCACCATATTCTGCCTTCAGTCCTTATGGTGGCGCAATGCCATTCATGCCTTATGCAGGAATTGGTTATGGAGGATATTATAATCCATTTGGATGGAACAGTTATTTAGGTTATGGAGGAATGTATTTTGGCAATTATTACAATCCATATTCCTATTTTGGAGGATTCAATCCTTATTATTACGGTGGCTACCCGGTGGTTATTGTTAAGCCCGGATCAGGTTCAACTAACCCCTATGTCAATGGTCCGAGAGTGTTCAATTTGAATGGATATGGAAACAGCTCCTACCTTCCACCCTCTGGCAGAAACGGGAATATCAACAAGAGCAATAGCGCCAACCTGAGTCGGAATGCGCCTATAAGG
>CALFNL010000422.1 GCA_937902875.1 uncultured Bacteroidota bacterium
GTTAGGCGTAGTTCCGGTCAGAGAGGAGCAGAAATGCTGATCACAAACCGTAAATGCATCGGCGAGAGCGTAATAGAAGGGAATGTCTTCACGGGTATAATATCCCATGGTCAGGGGAATTTTTTCATAGTCCTTATTACCTGAGTGTTTCACGTCGAGCCATTTATCATATTTCCCATTATTCCTGGCATCCACCTGGTTGGTCCATGAATGAGGAAGGGAACTCATCCAGGTGGCCTTGGTATCTTTTATATTCAACCTGAAAGGAGCATAAGTCTCTCCCCCGGCATTGGATTGCAACCATACCAGGTTTTTATTGGGTAATCGGATTGCCCTGGGGTCATTGAAGCCACGCACTCCCTGCAGGCTGCCAAAGCAGTGGTCGAAGGAGCGGTTCTCCTGCATCAGCAGAACAATATGTTCGGCATCGAGATAGCTGCTTCCCGGCGCAGGATCAATTGCCAGGGCTCTCTGAATGGATTCGGGTAACATACCCAACAGGCCAACGCCTCCTGAAAGCATTGCAGATTTTCTCAGGAATTCTCTTCTGGTATCCATGGATGGTAAAATATAATTTCGATAAATGTATTAATAATAACAGGAAACCGGTTTGAATGAAAAAAATTAATTGGAATTTAATTTGAATCCAAAAGCGCGGAAGTGGTTTTTCAGGAGATAGTGAATTATTGAAAAATGGTCTTTGTCCTTAACGAAATAATTATTAACCGGCGATGTAAATTCTTTTATTTGATGTTCAGTTTTCCGTATCTTAATATTCTCTATCAAAACTCATTATTTTATGGCTACTCATTCCTTGCAAATAAATGGAAAAACCTATACGGTCGAAGCAGATCCCAAGATGCCATTGCTCTGGGCCATCCGTGACCTGGTGGGGCTCACCGGCACAAAATATGGTTGTGGCATAGCTCAATGTGGTGCCTGCACCGTGCATCTGAACGGAAACCCGGTAAGATCCTGTTCCTTGCCCATATCGGCAGCAGCGAAACAAAAGATCACTACCATCGAAGGCCTGTCAACCGATAATTCTCATCCGGTGCAGCAGGCCTGGATCGCGGAGCAGGTTCCCCAGTGTGGCTATTGCCAAAGTGGGCAGATCATGGCTGCCGCTGCTCTGCTGCAAAGGAATCCCCATCCGGCCGATAAGGATATTGACATGGCCATGGCGGGGCACCTTTGCCGCTGTGGCACATATCCCAGGATCCGCAAAGCCATCAAGACGGCTTCGGAAATAATGTCTAAATCATCCATCAAAATAAATTAACTCACATGCCAGCCACAAAAAAAAATGTATCCCGCAGAAAATTCTTACGGTATTCCGGTATGTCTGGCATAGCCCTCACCATCGGATACTATCTTCCCGCATTGGGAAAAGGGAAGGCCGAATTTTTAACGGCACAGTCTGCCGACAACCTCGGCATCGAATTGACTGCTTGGGTATCCATTGATAAAACCGGCAAAGTCACCATCCTCAATCACCGTTCTGAAATGGGCCAGGGTTCTTTCCAGGTGGTTCCTCAAATGGTTGCCGAGGAATTGGAAGTTGACCTTGACCATGTGAATATATTGTTCGCACCCAGCGATCAGCAGAAATATGGAAGCCAGTCGACTGGTGGCAGTTCCACCGTGAGAGGCGCTTATAAAGATCTACTTCGTACTGGAGCTACGGCCAGGGAAATGCTCATGGCAGCAGCCGCCAAAAGATGGGGCGTAGATACAAGTGAATGTTATGCCGAGAATGGCCAGATCATTCACAGACCCTCAGGAAAAAAATTGGGTTATGGCGACCTGGTGGAAGATGCGTCTAAATTGACTCCTCCCAAAAATGTGATACTAAAAGAGAGAAAAGATTATAAGATTGTTGGCAAGCCGATGCCAAGGCAGGACACGCCACTCAAGACCAATGGCAAGGCGGAATTTGGGATGGACAAAAAACTGAAGGGCATGCTCTATGCAGTAGTGGAGCGTAGCCCCCGCTTCATAGGTAAAGTGAAAGGCTTTGACGATAGCGCCGCGAAAGCCGTTCCCGGAGTGAAGCAGGTGATCAAAGTGCAGAGAGCCGTTTTTGCCACTAGTGCTGAAGGTGTGGCAGTTGTGGCCGATAGTCTCTGGGCAGCCATGCAAGGCAGAAAAGCATTGAAAGTAGATTGGGATGATTCGGGATTCGAACATTATAGTACCGATCAGCTATATGCGAAAATGAGGGAGGACTTGAAAGGTAAGCCTCTTAATTTCAAGTCAAAGGGTGATTTTGAAAGAGAATTTGCGGCCGGTTCAAAGAAAGTGGAAGCAGTATATGAAACACCATATGAATCGCACAGTTGCATGGAACCACTTAATTGCACGGCACATTTCCATGACAATAAGTGTGAAATATGGGGCCCCATCCAGGCTCCCGACTGGGTGCAGCGGGAAATATCTTCCATGATGGGACTGAAGATAGAAGACGTAACAGTGAATATGACCTTTCTCGGTGGAGGATTTGGGCGGAAAGCATTCCTGGACTATCCTCATGAAGCGGCGGTAATTTCAAAAGCCATTGGAGCGCCGGTGCAGGTGGTTTGGACCAGAGAAGATGATATGACACAGGGTCCTTTCAGGCCGGGTATGGTGTATCAATGTCGCGCAGCATTGGCACAGGGAGGCAATATCGCAGCATTCGAAACCAAGATGGCGGGGCAGGATATGGATCATCAATGGCCCGGAGCCAGCAAACTATCTTATAACGGAAGCGTGTCGGAAGGCTTTCTCGAAACCTATTTCGAATCCTTGCCCCATTACAGTTTTGGCGATATTCCCCTTGACAGCCCGGTACCGGTGATGTGGTGGCGTTCGGTATATGCTTCCACCAATGGATTCGCCTACGAGAGCTTCATGGATGAACTGGCGCTACAGGCCGGCAAGGACCCATTTGAATTCCGCAGAATGCATTTTGCGGATGAGCGTTACCGTGATCTCATTGACCAACTCGCCGAAAAGTCGGGCTGGCATTCAAGAGGTAAGAATGAAGGCTGGGGCATGGCCATAACCGAATGTTTCAAGAGCATTGTAGGGGAAGTGGTAAAAGTATCTCGCAAAGCCGACGGGAAAATAAAGATTGACAAAGTAATTGCGGTGATGGATTGCGGATGGTACGTGAATCCAGATATCATACGCGCCCAGGTGGAAGGCAGCATCGTAATGGCATTGGGCGCTGCCCTCAAGCATGAAACACATTTCCAGGATGGGAAAGCGGTGGAGAAGAATTTCGACGCTTACAAGATGCCGCGCATTTCCGATATTCCCGAAATTGAAGTGCATATAGTTGACAATGATGAAAAGCCTGGTGGCGTTGGTGAACCAGGCCTGCCACCATTTTCACCGGCATTATGCAACGCCATCTTCGACCTTTCTGGCAAGCGTATCAGGAAGCTTCCCTTTAACCTGGATGATATTTAAGGATTCCAAGGGTGCGGAATTTTTGGCTTCGAAATCTAAAATGATCCATCAACAATTATTGACCATGAAATCAGGAACAGGATATTTCTTTGTATCGGCCATGGCCTTACTAGTGTTTTCACAATTTTCATTTCAGAAAAAAACGCCTTTCGATCTCAAGGCCAGCATCGTGAGAGGAAAGGAAGTGTATGTTGCCTATTGTCTTTCGTGCCACATGGAAGCGGGTGAAGGAGTTGAAGGGGTCTATCCTCCACTGGCCAAAGCCGATTACCTGATGGCAGATAAGAAACGTTCAATCCAACAGGTTCTCTACGGCGCTACCGGCGAAATGAAGGTGAATGGAAAGATTTATAATACGGAAATGGCCGGTTTCGATCTCACAAACGAGCAGGCCGCCGATGTGGTCAATTATATCAGAAATTCCTGGGGGAATAAGGGATCGGCCATAAGGCCGGAAGATGTGAAAACAGTCAGGAAATAAGATTCCTCCCGAATTTGATTCAATCAGCAGTCTGGCTTTCGGGGCCACTGGCTATTCATAGCTTCGTAGTCGGCGGGGTAATCCAAATCCATCAGCACGTGATTGGTGGGCATATCGATCCAGTGAATATGCTCCTGGTTCGCCTGCACAATTCCCTTGCATCCCTCCACGTTCCGGTGCTGCAGGATGGCTTCCCTATAATGGGAGCTGAATATTACAGGATTTCCTTTCTGGTTTTGATAACGTGCCACACAAATACATTTCGAATCCACCGGCCATTGCTTCTGGAAGGCCGACCTGAGCAATTCATATTCCGGTGGAGTAATCGAAACCATATCGGCCAGGCAAATCATGTATCCATTCCCGGTAGCCTTCCTTACTCCCTGCTGAATGGAACTCGTGATTCCATTGCCATAGTCCGGATTGGATACTATTAACAGCGGAAGATCTTTCATCAGCTTTCTTATTTTCTCTTCTTCATGGCCCAGCACCAGGATCAGTTCCTCAATTCCGCCTGCCAGAATATTTTGTATAGTAGTTTCGAGAACTGTCTTGTTCCCCATTGGCAGGAGCAGCTTATTTGGTCCGCCCATTCTGCTGGATAAACCTGCGGCGAGTATGATGGCTGTGATCATAAATGCAACAAGATCGGTATATTAGCGCGATACCGGATGATGAATGTAATACATATTTTTGTTTGATAAATCTTTCCGTTTTATCCCGGCAATCGTTTTGGAAGGAATAGTTACTTAGGGAATAGAAGAGATACGATCATCCGGTGAGGGAAAATAAATGATTCGGCATGTCACACTGGGAAATTCTTTTATTCTTTCTGATCATTGCATTTGTATATTCTTCTGTAGGCTTTGGCGGGGGTTCCAGTTACCTGGCAGTATTGGCTGTCTATGCGCTGCCCTTTCAGGAAATCAGACTCACCGCCCTTACTTGCAATATCATAGTTGTTACGGGAGGGACCGTCATTTTTATCAGGAACAGGCAGGTTTACTGGAAAAAAATCATTCCCGTCGCCGTACTCAGTGTGCCAATGGCATACCTGGGCGCAACACTGAAGTTAGGCCAGGATGCATTCTTTATTATACTCGGATGCAGCCTGACCATTGCGGCTGCCTTGCTTTGGATAAAGACAAATAGCGCCGACGCGGATGTTGATTACGGGAAGACCAGGGCCAATTATTTAAGGGATGGCTTCTTGGGAGGAGCCATTGGCTTTTTATCGGGTCTTGTGGGCATCGGCGGAGGAATCTTTCTGTCGCCGATCCTCAACCTGATAAAATGGGACAGCCCAAGGAAGATTGCGGCTACTGCAAGTATATTCATTTTGGTGAATTCAGTTGCCGGTATTGCCGGGCAAATGCGAAATTTGCCGGAGGATATTAATTTTGCAAGGGTGTTGCTCCTATGTGCGGCCGTCTTTATCGGAGGTCAGATCGGTTCCCGAATGGGGGCCTTGCGGTTCAATCAGCTTGTCATACGGCGCCTCACTGCCATCCTGGTTTTCCTGGCAGGAGTGGAGGTTTTGATGAAGCATTTAAAATGATTCAAATCAATGTGAAATGAAACTGAAGATATTGGGCTTTGGCATAGCAAAAGAAATATTTGGCGGGCCTTTTGTTGAATTGGAATTAGGGAAAAATTCAGATGTGGCTTCACTCAGGGCCCGGCTGGAGGAACGATTTCCCAAATTGAAGGAACTTTCATCTTACCTTATCGCTCTCAACAATGAATTTGCCCTTCCGGGTGATATCATAAACGCACCCGATGAAATCGCCCTCATTCCGCCTGTTAGCGGTGGCTGAAATCAATTGAATATGACAGATATCAGGATCATTGATAAGCCGTTGAACATCCCCTCCTGCATCGAATGGGTCATGTCGCCCCAAAGCGGCGGTATTGATGTATTCATTGGAACTGTAAGGTCGCTTACCAGAGAGAAAAAGGTAATAAGACTGGAATTTGAAGCATATGAAAATATGGCCGTCAGCGAGATGAAGAAAATTGCGGATGATGTTTTGCAAAAATGGCCAGTTCACAAAATCCTGATTCACCACCGTATCGGCATTTTGCAGGTTGGCGAAGTCCCCGTGGTCATAGCCGTATCGGCTGCTCACAGGGCTGCGGCATTTGATGCCTGTCGCTACACCATTGATACGTTGAAACAGACAGTTCCCATTTGGAAAAAGGAAATTTTTGAAGATGGTGAGGCCTGGGTAGCCGCCCATCCCTAAAGCGCCGGGTCTCACTCTATTAAATGGAGATATTTATTTGTAATAGTAATTGACCGCTTCACGATTGATACTATTTTAATACCCTTTTTGGAAACTATACTTTTTGACTTCTTTGCAAAAGCAATTGCCTGGCTCTCTCCGAATCTTCCGGCGTATTCACATTCATGAGTGCATCCGGATCTGTCGCCTTGACCTGGTTTATTTCATTATTCCTCAATGCTTTTCTGGGACATGTATATCCCTGCGAAAGAAAGGAGAGCAGGACTGGATAGCTTTTCGGTTCCCAAATAGCGATCAGTGGTTCCGGCAAACCGTCGAAGGGACTCTCGAATGCAGTCGCCATCACCAACACATGCCTTTGCTCAATAAGTTGTCGGATGGTTTCGGCATTGAGAAGCGGAAGATCGCAGGCCAATACCAGCCAGGCGCGTGAAGGATGTTCACGAAAAGCCGAAAGGATGGCGCCATAGGGCCCAAGGCCCGTGAAACTATCCGTAATTATTTTGTAATCGTTGTCGAGTGCGGGCTTTTGTTCTTCGGTGCAGGAAATAAAAACCTCTTCGCAATAATTTTTCAATAGATCTGCCATATAATACTGCTGCTCTTTTCCATGCCAATCCATGGTTGCCTTGTTGCGGCCCAAGCGCAGGCTATTGCCACCTGCCAATACCAATCCATTCAGCAATGGTTTTTTATTCCGCAATTTGGATTCAAAAAAATCAATGATCTTTTCGGTGTCGCTGAGTTTATATAATGGTAAATCCTTCCATGAAGGAAGAGCCACTTTAATGAAATCAAAAACCTCATTTGCATTGTCAGCAAGCAGCAGGAGATCCACATGGGTCAATTGTGAAACTCTTTTTTGCAACGATGCCATTTTGGTATTGTCAATAACCACAACCTGCGAGCTAGCCTCATGATGATTGCCGTTGACCAGCAAAAAATCAATATCTGCAAATATTTGTCTGAACTGGAAAGGCCCCAGGTTCTTATTGAAATGAAACTGTTGATAATGGGTTTGACTGGTATATTCCGCTGCGGCTCCGGAACCCAGCCTTCCGGGCAATTCCTGCTCCATACCCTTATCAGTATGTTGGGCGTCAGCATAGCCGCATTTGTATGTGGGGGACAATGCCCTGAAAATTTCATCGGCGAGGTTCTTGATAATGCCGCAATGTGTACCCAATATCGCCCACTCATGCCGGGCAAAATTGCCATAGCCCGCCCTGGCAATATCACTGTGTTTCTTATGTTCTCGTGAAATCATTTTTGCCTCCTTTCTTTTCAATCAATTCTGTTTCCCTGATCTTAATATCGTGGCTCAGGGATTTGCACATGTCATAAACCGTGAGTGCCGCCATGGTGCAGCCAACAAGGGCTTCCATTTCAACCCCGGTTCTGGCCTTGATGGTGGCGCTGCATTCAATCACTATTTCCCGTTGATCATTAACATGAATTTCAATCTCGCAATTTTCAAGCGCCAGGGGATGGCATAGGGGTATGAGTGAACCCGTTCTTTTCGCGGCCATGATCCCCGCTATTATAGCGGTTTGAAAAACCGATCCCTTCTTCGTCTGAAACTGGTCGCTTTCCAGTTTATTCAATACATCCAAAGGCAGACTCACGATGGACCTTGCCGTAGCAGTCCTGAGCGAGATATTTTTTTCGCTCACATCAACCATCCTGGGTTTACCCATTTCATCCAGGTGCGAAAATTCATTCATCTTATTGATTAATCTAAGTTGTAAATATCAGATTCTCCCATACTGCCACACCCGGTAAACACCGCCCTTTGTAAAGTTATTTTCTTCCTTTGGAAGTTCCATAAATGCATTTGATACCGCCAGGTTGGCAAGATCACCGGAGCCATTTCCCTCAGCCGGGAAAGCGATCAACCTACCCTCCCTGTCACACTTCAATTGAACCTGCAAAAAATATTGAAGGGCCGGGGTAAAGCTGAAGTCAGTTCCCAGCACCGCCGATGATCTGACCGGGGAATCCAGTCCCAGACTGGCTTCCAGCCATGGCAGGAAATAGCGGTACAGGCATAGGAAGGTAGAAACAGGGTTACCCGGAAATGCAAAAACCAGGCTCCCACCGGAATCTCTTCCAAACCAAAAAGGTTTCCCCGGTTTTTGCCGGACCTTATGGAATATTTTTACTACGCCTGAGGATTCCAATGCCTCGGGAATAAAATCAAATTTTCCTTTTGAAACCCCACCGGTAAGAATCAGTACGTCATAATGATTCAAACTTTCACTGATCTGCTGCCTGCTGATCTCCTTGTTATCCGGAATGTGCAGCATATCGGCCTTGATGCCATAGCCCTGCAAAGCCGCGGCGATTGTGTAATTATTGGATCGCCGCAACTGGTAATCTGATGGAATTGAATCAACAGCGGTCAATTCATCGCCGGATGAAATAATGATGGTGCGGGGAAGTTTCTTAACCCTGATTTTGCTTTTTCCGGTAGTGGCCGCCAGTCCTATAATGGCCGGCGTGATCACATGGCTGGATGCCGCTATTATTTCGCCTTGCTTCTTGTCGCTTCCTTTGAAATGAATATTCTGCCCCTGCCTGATCGTATCGGATTGGATAGTGACCATTTCATTTTGAATATCCAGATCTTCATAACGTACAATAGTATCCGCAGTTCCCGGCACTGCTGCCCCTGTCATGATCTCGATACATTCTTCGGGCTTGGCGATCTCAATGGGTATTCCACCAGCTGCCTGAGTACCCTTGATCCGGAAAGTCCTCAATCCCTTTTTAAATGCATCAAAGCGAATGGCTATACCATCCATGGTGGCGCGATTTATAGGAGGCAGATCCCTGTCTGCCAGCAGGTCTTCAGCCAGCACCCTGCCCAGGGCAGCATCAAATGGAATAGTTTCTGATCCAAAATCCCTCAATTCAGACCGGATCAGATTCTCGGCCTCTTCAACGCTTACCATGATATTGTTGATCGGTGCTACTGACATATTGTATCATTAAATACGATGGGCTGATGTTCAGAAAATTTCCTGGAAAATCCGGGAATGAGTCTTATCCTCCGATGGTTGCCATGGATTCATGCGCGGGTTTTTGCCTGATCCTCTTTTGTTCGGCCTCATATCCGTCCTTCGCTCTTTTTCCAATGGCATCAAGCAGCGCATTGAATAATTGATCGTCGTCTAAGCCTTCCCTCATCAGATCCTTAATATTCATTACGCCGTCATCATACAGACAGGTTTTTAGTGCACCCTGTGGGGTGATCCTGATCCGATTGCAGGTTCCGCAAAAGCTGCGGGTATAAGCGGCAATGATGCCAATATTTCCCTGGTGGCCAGGTATATGGTAATTATAAGAAGTGGAAAAAAGAGGATCGGGGATTTTTTGAATGTCAGGAAAGTTTTCCCTGATGGCCTGCAAAATGCGAACATGATCCCATTCCAAAGCGGCATAATGACTCGCCCCGCCATTAAAAGGCATCTCTTCTATAAATCGTACGCTCAGTGGCAATTGCCTGGTCAATTCAACCAGGGGAATGATATCTTCCAAATTTTTGCCCTGCATCACCACGGCGTTGATCTTAATATCCAAGCCGTTCGCCAATAGTTGTTCCAGGGTATCCATCACCCGGGGCAATTCATCGCGATGCGTAATGGAGAAGAAGCGATTCCTGTCGAGTGTATCAAGACTGAGGTTTATGGAGCGGATGCCAAGTCTTTTCAATTCGGGCACCAGGGGAGCGGTTAGTACTCCATTGGTAGTGATGGTGATTTGATTCAGTCCTTTCAATTTTGACAATGAGTCCAGGAATTGCATGATATCCTTTCTTACAAATGGCTCTCCACCGGTGATCCTGATCTTTTCAATTCCTGCTTTCACCAGGATGGAGCAGATCCTGAGCATTTCTTCATAAGTCAACAGTTCCGATCTCGAAAGCCAGTCAATGCCTTCTTCCGGCATGCAGTAGAAGCAGCGGAGATTGCACCGGTCGGTAACGGCCAGCCTCAGATAATTGATAGGTCTTCCATGATTATCAATAAACATTTGAATCGTTTAAAGGAATCAATTTGGTTGGCATGCGTCTGAGCAGGCCAGGCTATTATCCGGATTTTGAATCTTGCACCTGGATTTTCTACTAACCTTAAATAATGTCCCGGATCATCAGAACAATTCCACGCCATATACCCATTCCTACGAGTATTTGCGAAGGCAGGGAGTTCATTGGACGTCATGCCCTGAACACCTGCCTGCCGGCAGGCAGGAATGCCCTCCCGATAGCTATCGGGATGAAAATATAAGCTTAAAGCTAACAATTAAAAGGCAAATTTACGACTGTCTGCCGGAACCCCGATAGCTATCGGGGCTGATGCTACCACATAGCTGATATTACACTGTCCTGCCCTGCTTTTGCAAATACTCTTGTTGTATCCAAGACTGCTCTGTCCACATTTTACGGCTGCAAATAATACGCAAAGGATTGTGGTGGGAGTAAATTATAGTCAGCCCTTAAACATTTTGGTTGTTTATATTTTATTGCCTTCTTAATTTGAATTGCATATCCATCTTCTCGATTTGCAAAATATTGATAAAAATAATCCTCTGTGATCCCTGAAAATTTCTGAGTTAAGCCCCAAAGGGTATCTATATCCTTATTGATAATTTTTTCAATTTCAAATTCACCAATAACCTGCTGTACTGGTGAGGATGCGTAAACAATAACTGTTTTTATCTTGTCATTCTTAAATATTGCTTTACGGAATTCAAATTTTTTTGTCCCGTCAAATATTTTGAATGCAAACTCCGGTTTAATTGATAAGACTACTTTCATTTTTTAAAAGAATATTGCATAATTCTAAGAAAATCTTCTCTGCTAATTTGACGAAACCCTCTTGGCATATCTCTAATATCTGGTATTATTCCATTTACATTTAGCCATTTGAGGTTTGGTCGCTTGGGTAAAGATAAAGCATAAATAAAATTAACTATGAAAGGCCGGCTTCTGTTGTTATAATTCCAATGCTCACTAAGCTGTTTATCAGTAAAGACGCTTCTTTTTCTGCAAGCTGAAAGAAAGGAATTTTCGTCTGAAATATTATCCAGGATTGATTCTACCACACCAATTGTTGTTGCAACTCCATGATAGATTCCCCCTGTTCGATAAAATACTATTAAGTCACCTGGATTTAAATTTCTTTCATAAGAACGGGATATATACACTTTGCTCAGCGCATTTCGATGAGGTTCATTTTCTGTGAAATTAATGGGTGACTCTGTTCGTAAAATTGAATCTGGGAAAAGTTCTGTGTGGTATTCAGGATAAATTGGCACAATGAAAACAGGACTTTCCTTTGAGAGGAAAGGAAAAGTCAGTTTTGGATTTTGTAAATTTATTTCTTGATTTCTCCCAAAATTTTTGGTATACACTTCTTCATCACCATTTTCGGTAGTTTTTACACCGTGCAAAGTAAAGCCCCATTCTTCCAGTAATTCTATAAACCTTAACTGTTCTGGTCTTTTATCAAAAATGGTTGCATAAATCTCATCAACGTTATATTGAAAAGCATTGTCAAAAATTATTTTTAAAAACCGTTCGCCAATTTTGAATCCATTGCTTGTGACTTTAAACGTTCCAATCTTTAAGCGCTTCTTCTTTTTGAAAACAGGAACTATGTCAGAGTAGCTTTCTGTTTCATTTTCAACTTTAATGTATAAAAAGGCAGACAGTACGTCGTTATGATAGCAGACATAAGCAATTTCATCTGCTTTTTTATTATACCATTTGTCAAATCCATTATAATCTTCCCGAAAGCTGTCAAAAAATGGATCTTTAATTTTTACCTGAGCAAAGTCAACTTTTTTAACTGCTAAAACTTTATAATTTACTAAGTCAGGATTTTCCGCTGTAATCTTTTCAAGATATTGTTCAATTTTGAATACTCTGGACGATATCCCTAATAAACTTGCTTTTGTATGGATTTTTTTGTCTTCTGAAATTAAAATATCCACTCTTTCAGAAAAAACCTCATTCAAAATAATTGTATCATTCTTGTCATTTGTCGTTGTGTCAACTCTGTTGCAAATTTGCTTTACATCGTCACTTAGTGGGGCAATGTTTTTAATGAGATTGTAACTACCAATTTTTATATTCATTGTCTCAACCGTTTTGGGGTCTTTATTACGGTTAAGTTCTTCTATTGTTAAAGGGTGAATGTATTTGGAATGTTTGAGTTTGTCAAGCCAATTGAAAAGTATGCCTATGTCAGTGTTGACTACCTTACTTGCTTCGCGGTGTATTATGATATTTGTGTCGAGTAAAATCTTCATAAGTTAGTCGGTCAAATGTGGTGTGTGTCAAACAGCCTTGCACGCAATGCAAGCATTTCTGTGACAGGCGAAATGCTAACATAAAAATAGTCCTTTCCTGTGAAAGCCCTGGAATCAGGCTTAAATCAAGCTTGGTTACCGCGATTTTCTATATTTTGTTTGGTGGAAAGACGTTTATTAAGATGTTATTTTGCGCCATAATAATAAAAGTCTATATAAGAAAAGCTTGTGGACTTTAGAGCGGAAGCTGGCATAAATAACAGACGATTCATAATTTCATTGTATTTTACTAAGAGAATCGCAGGATCCAAACTCCGGAAGACCTTGATAAGTATGAGTGCAGAATTGCATTCTGAGACCTGGCCAAAAACGCCGGATGCCGGGGAAGCGAACCGACACTGAATTTCTGAATATTTTTGATTACAGATACAAAAGTTTTCATTAAATATTGAGCAGATGCGTTATTTACTCTCAGTAGCTGTTTGCTGGGCACTTATTCAATCCGCGGGGAATTTTGATTCGCAAATGGCGGGCGAGGATCTGCCCCAGACTTTTCCGGGCGACACATTGATGAATCTCGGCAAGAGAATATTCTATGCTTCCTGCTATTCCTGTCACAAGGATTCGCTAACTACATTGCGTGCTCCGGGCCAATCTGTTCTGTCCGGCATGAATCCCAGGGCCATATTTGCATCCCTCGAAAAGGGGAAAATGCGCCAACAGGCCATGCATTTATCGGTTTTGGAAAGGAAAGCCGTTGCACAATGGTTGACCCAGACCATCATCAAAGAAAATCCATTGCCGCCCGAAGCATTTCAAAAGTTTTTGCCTTCAGAAAATCTCAAATCGGTATTTGATTATTCAGGTTGGGGTGGAAATATTGAAGCAACCGGATTCCGTACAGCCAGTCAGTCTGGCATTTCTGCAGCCAATATAGGCACGCTGAAATTAAAATGGGCCTTTGCCTTTCCTGATGCAACCGTGGTTCGTTGCAAACCGGCAGTGTCGGGAAATTGGATCATAGTGGGTGGACAATACGGCGAACTATACGCGATTCACAAGAACACGGGCAAGATCGGCTGGATATTCATGGCTACTTCTGCCATACGGGGAGCCATAACCGTAGTGAAGGAAGGCTCGGCGGTAACGGCCTATTTTGCCGACTTCAGTACCAACGTATATGCGATCAATGTAAGAACGGGCACACAGATCTGGAACAACAGGGCAGGTTATGAGCCTCAATCCGCCGTGACAGGCTCTGTTGCAGTCTATGGCGGCCGGGTATTTGTGCCCATCACTTCAACAGAAATAGCCTCCACATTCAATGGGAAATATGATTGTTGTATTTCATCGGGCGGGCTGGTAGCATTGGATGCAAAAACCGGCAAAATTTTGTGGCATCACCGCGTGGTCCCAACGGCAAAGATCGCAGGCAAAAAGAAAGACGGGAAGCCTTTTTACGGGCCATCAGGAGCGCCGGTCTGGAGCAGTCCGACCGTGGACGCCAAAAGAGGCCTGGTTTATATTGGTACCGGTGAAAATTATAGCCGGCCCGCAACTCAAACCAGTGATGCCATACAGGCAATTGACATGAACACTGGCAGACTGGTATGGAATTTTCAAGGCACGGGGAATGATGCCTGGAACCTGGCCTGCCCCTACTTTAATAATTGCCCGGAGAATCCGGGACAAGATTTTGACTTTGGCATGGCTCCTATATTGGCGCATACAAAAAACGGTATGGACATACTGGTAGCCGGGCAGAAATCCGGATTCGTATATGCTCTGAATCCCCGAACAGGGAAACCGCTATGGAAAACGAAAATTGGAAAGGGTGGCACATTGGGGGGAATTCATTGGGGAATGGCAACAGATGGAAAATATGCATACGCTGCAAATGCAGATAATATATATGGAATTAACCCAAAGGATACAGCGGGACAACCTTCACCCGGCATCTATGCCCTCGACCTCATCAATGGAAAAATTATTTGGGGGAGTCCCTCAGTGGATTGCAGGGGACAAAAGAATTGTATCGTTGCCAATTCCGCGGCGCCGGCTTCAATACCGGGTCTTGTATTTGCGGGCGCATTGGACGGGCATATTCGGGCATATTCGAGCGCCGATGGAAAAATCCTCTGGGATTTTGATACCGCCAGGGAATTTGAAACAAGTTCAGGGATTAAGGGCAGGGGCGGAGCGTTGGATGGCCCCGCTCCGGTAATTTATGACGGTATGCTACTCGTGAATTCGGGATATGGAATGTTCTCGCAAATGCCGGGGAATCTACTCTTGGCTTTTGAAGTAGACAAATCAAAATAAGGCCCTTTTACCTTACCGTAAACCTGCTACTGGTAAGGTTCAAGATAAGTTTTTTAATCTTTATCAGGCCTTCCTGCTACCCAATATGGGCCCTTGGTTCACAAAAACACTAAAAACCTATGCATTCAATGCAGTCTGTATATACTGCCCTAACAGGAGCCAAAGGATTTATTCGGGATGAATATGGATAAAAAGAACATAATCCGGGCTAAAACTTCTTAAAGAACCCTCTTTTATTCTTAAAGCAGGGTTTTGCACCGGAAGCAGCAAAGCCACTCAAATTATTGTCCGGTAATATATTGTGACGTAAAAAAAATGTTAACTAAATGATAAATAAATTTCTTGTTATTTTAAAAATTATTTATCATTGTGTATCAATTACATATTTTTCGACTGTTCTGAATCTAATTAGAAATCATTAATTACTACTGGTTATGACTCCAAAACGACTACTGCAAGCCATTGCATTGCCTGTATTTATGCTGTTCTTTCTGCAGGCAACTTTCGCACAGGAAAAAACAGTTAAAGGAAAAGTTGTTTCTTCATCAAATGTGCCCCTCCAGGGAGTAACTGTTCAGGTTAAGGGAACCAGAACCGGAACTGCAACTAATGCAAATGGAGAGTTTTCGATAACTGTTCCCGGATCTAATAGTGTACTTGTATTTAGTTCCGTTGGATTTGCCACGCAGGAAATGATTGTTGGCAGCCAATCCGACATCTCAATTCAACTCGCTGAGAGCTCTGAAAGGCTTTCAGACATAGTTGTTGTGGGATATGGAACGCAGAGAAAACGCGAGGTAACCAGTGCCATCACAACAGTGAAGGCTGAAAATTTCAACAAGGGTAATATCAGTGATGTGGCCCAGTTGCTGGCAGGTAAAGTTGCCGGCCTTTCTGTTTCAAGAGCCGGTGGCGATCCTAATGCCGGATTTACGCTGAGGCTAAGAGGCCTTTCTACCATTGGCGTGAATACACAACCACTTGTGGTTCTCGACGGCCAGGTAGGAGCCGATCTGAATACTATCGATCCTAATGATATCAAGAGTATTGACGTGCTGAAAGATGGATCTGCTGCTGCTATTTACGGTACACGCGGTTCCCAGGGCGTTATCATCATCACTACCAATACAGGCAGGGCAGGAGCCATGCAGGTAAATTATAATGGTTCTATCACTGCAGAAAGCCCTGTGAAGTTCACGCATCATATGACTGCTGACGAATTTCGTGCCTTGGGAAAAGGTACTGATTATGGCGCCAGCACAGACTGGAATAAAGAAATTACCAGGACTGCTTTTTCTCATACACATAATTTGAATTTTTCGGGCGGCAGTTCATCCACTACATATAATGCTTCAATCAATTTCAGAAATAGCGAAGGTGTTGCCATCACCACAGGCTTTCAGCAACTGAATGGTCGCTTGAACTTGACCCACAAGGCTCTTAAAGACAGGCTCGTGTTTAATGTGAACCTGAGTACAACCAGGAGGAAATCCGATATCGGTTTCAGAGACGCATTCAAATATGCAACAATTTATAATCCAACTGCTCCCATTTATAGTAAGGATCCCTTATATGATCTCACCGGTGGCGGCTATTTCGAAGCCAACCTGGTTGACTATTCCAATCCTGTTGCCATGCTGAGACAGAATATGAACCATGCAGATTTGCAAAGATTCAACGTTGCAGGATCTGCAGAATTTGAGATAATCCCTGGTTTGAAATTCCTACTGCGTTATGCACAGGAAACTTCAAGCAATTTTGCTCAGGCATACCTGCCTATTAATGCATTTATCTCCAGGAACTACCTGGTTGGCGTAACCGGATTTGGCCGACATGGCTATGCATACAAACAGGATGATGAGGGCTCTAACCAGCTTTACGAGAATACATTAACTTATGAAAAGAAGTTTGATAGATTAAACCTTCAGGCTTTGGCGGGATATTCTTATCAGGACTTCGTTTACCAGGGCTTTGGTGCCCAGGGAGGTAATTTTGTGACTGACTATTCAGGTCAAAATTTTTCTGCTGCTCTCGATTTTCAAAATGGTATCGGATCAGTATCGAGCTACAAAAATGGATATAAGCTCATAGCATTCTTTGGTAGGGTAAATCTGAATTACGACAATATAGCTTTCTTATCTGCCAGCTTGAGGAGAGAAGGTTCTACAGAATTTGGTTCGAATAACCAATGGGGTTATTTCCCTGCCGTGAGTGGAGGTGTGGATATTAAAAGACTCGTGGATATGCCATTTGCAAACAACGTTAAGCTTAGGGCCAGTTATGGTGTTACCGGCGCATTGCCTCCGAGCCCCTATTTATCACTGGAAAGATTGTCTGTGAACGGCACATACTATGGTGGTAATGGTTCCTATTTGCAGGTTTATCAAGGTGTTGCCAATCCAAATCCCGATCTGAGATGGGAAAAGAAAAAGGAATTTGACATTGGATTGGATTTTACACTCCTCAATAACAGACTAACGGGTACATTGGATTATTATAATCGTAAGACCAGCGATCTTATCTTTAACGTAACAGTGCCATCTCCTCCTGCTTTGTATAACAATACCTGGAGGAATATTGGTCAATTGAGCAATAAAGGATTTGAAGTGGCATTGAATTATGATGTTCTCAAATCCCGTGAATTTACCTGGAACACCGGCATTACTTACACACATTTCCATATCGTGTTGACCAAACTCGACGAATCTTTGAAAGGTTCCTATGTTGGTGCAACAAACGGCGCAGAGGCGCCCATGGTCCTGGCGTTGCCC
>CALFNL010000423.1 GCA_937902875.1 uncultured Bacteroidota bacterium
CAGGTACACACAAGCGAAATTAGTGCAAGACATTTCGAATTCATACCATAAAATTTGTTCGAACTTATGGATTTTGGCTCCCTGGTGCAATAGAACAAAAGTTGAAAATGGAATAACTAAAGTTAGCATGAACTTAAAAGTTTATTTGGGTAATCTGTTTCCTGAATCGCACTGAAGGGAATTGGAGAAAATGTTTTGGGATAATTAGTATGGATGGGTGCTCCCGGCGGCTGAGGAATAATTGTTTAGTGCTTGCCAAACGCCTTATTGATCGCTTCGGTGCGGTTTTGAACATGGAGTTTCTCGTATATTTTATGGATGTGTTGTCGCACTGTGCCGGTACTGATGGCGAGTTCATCCGCAATTTCTTTGTAGAGCAGTCCCCTGGCGAGGAATTGAAGTATTTCATTTTCCCTGGATGACAATGACAGATTATTGGTTGGCACAGTTTCTTTCTGCTGAAAACTGCTTACCAGTTTTCGCGCGATATTGCTGCTCATGGGGGAACCACCCTGGTAGAGTTCCTTGAGGGATTCTATGATTTGGATGAGCCCAGTGTTTTTTAAGAGGTAGCCTGATGCGCCGGCCTTAAGCGCCTCGAACACTTTTTCATCATTTTCATAAACGGTAAACATCATGAATTGAGTGCGACTGGATTTTTCTTTGAGATGCGCGATGCATTCAATTCCATTCATTCCCGGAAGATTGATATCCATGATAACAATATCCGGCTGCAGCCGGGGAATTGCGCCGAGGGCTTCTTCAGCCGATTTGAAAGTGTCCAGGACTTTGAAATCAGGGCTCAACGCCAGGAAATTCTTCAGGCCATCTCTCACTTCATCCAGGTCTTCCACTATGGTTAGTGTAATGGGCATCGTTTTGTCAAAATAAACTGATTTAATCCGGTTTTCAATATAACATAAGTTAGCGCCCATGCAATTTTCCGGGATATGCCATTTCAGATTGAATTTCCCAATTTGGGAACTTTTTCATATTTTTTTTAAGCTTTTCCAATTGAGGGTAAATGCTAAGAAAATACTTCGCGAATTGCATAGACTGGCGCAAAGTCTTTCGCAACGAAATGCCGACTGCATTTATGCATTGCAGTAAGCCAGCCGAAGCATTTGGGCCCACTATTTTCTGTAAAAAGTTCATTGCTGGAATTTGAATATTGGGTAGCTGGGTAATTGGAATAGTCATCTTTCATCTTTATATATTTGAGAGTAGGTTTGTGAATAGTGGTGGGGCGTGTGGACACGAGCCACGGCGGGAAAAATCATCTTCAATTTATATAGATTTGAAAGCGGGATTCTGAATTGGTGGCGCATAAACACGACCCACGGCGAAGAACTATTCCTCAACTTCATGAGGGTATTGGAGCAGCCAGGATCACCGTTGTGCCATTGTCTTTCCTGATGCTGAAACTCCCACCTATTTCTTTCATTCTTCTTTCCATATTGGTCAAACCATTTGCAAATGGCCGCATATTGAAGGGGTCGTAGCCTATGCCATCATCATGGATAATTATTTCCAGTTTATGATTAATCTTCATCGTTATATCTACGGAACCGGCCTGGGAATGTTTTACGATATTATGCAGGGCCTCTTTGACTGCGAGGTACACATTGCGACGAAATTCTCCGCTCACAAAACTGGTGGGAAAAATATCGGGCGATGAAAAATTGCAACGCAGACCGCTTTGAGTCAGGTACTCGGCTGCATATGCACGGGTATATGCAAGGAGATCACTCAATGAATCGTTCTTCTCATTCAAGGCCCAAACGATTTCACCCATTTTGGAAATCATTTCATTTGAATATTTTCTGATTGATGCAATATCTTCTGCCACCGATTGATTCTGTTGTTTCTTGAGTCCGATGGTTTCGCTGAGGAACTTGATCCTGGAAAGACCGGCTCCGAGATCATCATGCATATCCGTGGCTATACGGGTTCGCTCTTTTTCAATGGCCTGCTGCTTTTCAAACTCCACCCGGTGTTGCCTGATTCTGTTTGCCAGGTATGCTTTCACCAGAATCCATCCTATGAATACCAGGGCGAGGACAACGGCAATCCTGAACCATACAGTTTGCCAGAAAGCCTTGGAAATGTTTAATGCAAGGCTTGTTTCAAAAGGACTCACTGTGCCATTGGTTTCAATTACCCTTAGCCGAAATACATATTTTCCGGGAGGGATCTTGGAATAGCGGGTAAACCGCTCTTTAGTCCTGATCCAGTTCTCGTCATAATTATCCAATTTATAGGCAAAGCTGCATTCCAGCGCATGCTGATAGGCGATGGGCGAAAAATCGAAAGAAAAAGTATTCTGGCGGTAGGAGAGATTGATGGACGACACCTCTTGCGGATTGGCCACCCTGGTTGCGGGCGTATCGTTGATATAGATTTTCACGAGTTGGGCCAGGGGTGGATAGATAGTGTCTTCCTGTTTACCAGGATCGAAGGATACAAGACCATTGGTAGTTCCGGCAATGAATTTCCCTGCCGGAGTTTGAAGCAGGGCCGATTGAATGAATTCGTCTGCCGGCAAACCATCTTCCACCGTGTACCTGCGGCCTTCTTTCCTGATGGTATCATAACAATACAATCCGTTATCTCCTGAAATCCATAATTTATTTTTGTTGATGAACATGCCACTGATATTCGAAAACGCCATGGACCTGCCGATCGGGTATTCCCTCAGTTTCCAGTCCGGTAGCTCGATGGTGAATAAGCCATTGTTAGTGGAGACATAAATAATATTTCTTGCACTGTCTTCCACAAACTGCCCTACGTCATATTGCAGGTCAATGGTGTTGGAAAGCCTGTAACGCATCTGGGTGTCAGACGGAGCAAGCACGTAGAGGTTACTCGACTTGTCCCTTACATAGATATTTTTTCGGCGGTCTTCGTAAATGAAATCGAAACTGATAAAGGGAAGCCTGTTTAATTCGCTGAATGGCTCTATGATCCAATTTCGCTTTTCGCGATGCATTCGATACAACCCCGCGAATGTTGAAAACAAAAGCGAGCCATCGTGCAGGCGAATCATATTGACCGTCCAGTAACTGCCAAATAATTGTTCTGACAAACGCCGATATGGCAACTGCCGCATTTGATTGGTGGTGGTATTATAATTATAGAGTCCACGGTCGGTCATGCACCATGCGGTATGATTTGAATCAAATAATAACTGGTAAATTGACCCCACAAATGTGAGCCCGCCAGGCAAAGCCGGCTGGCGATGTTCCTGGATGTTGAGGGAAGTATCCAATAACCACAGGCCCTGAACGTCTTTCAAAATGCACCATATATTCCGGTATTGATCAGATCCTATCCATTGGATAGCATTATTCACTTTCCATTTGGCGGTCTCATCTTTAGAAAGAAATTTTGAAAAGAAATTAGTGCCCACGTTGGTATAACTCACACCGTTGCCGTAGCTGCCGCACCAGATATTTCCTGAATGATCAAAATACAGCGATACCATATTGTCGCTGCAAATGCTGAAAGGATCTAATTGGGAACTTTTGAAATGATCCACAAATTTCCGGCTCTTCATATCGAAAGTGTAAATTCCGCTTCCTCCCGTGCCAATCCAAAGCAATCCCTGTGGGGAAAGAGTTGCATGCCTCACCTGAACTACGGGTTCGCTGCCATACATATTGTAAAGGCTGTGGCGGCCTGTTTTGGGGTTTAGAGCACAGAGTCCCGCCGTGGTGGAAAGCCAGACAGAGGTATCGTTTTCAGGAAAGACATGAAAAATCTGGAAGAATTCCGCCTTCGGCGCATCTTCATTTTTTGAAAAGAATTGTTCCTGCCTGATGAGTTGATGGTCTCTGAAAATATAGTGCCTTGTGCCTACACTCAGATAGGTCCAGATATGCACGGACCGCGTGGCTTTGTCTACCCAAAGAACTCCATCAACCGCATCTGTGTGGGTGAGAATTTCAGAAGTCCTGGTGAGGGTATTGAATATCCTGATTGATTTGGATTCAGTTTCAATGAGCCATAATTCATGAGCCTTGGTGAATCCAAGTGGCACGGTAAAGGCGTCTCTTGTTTGACCATCGGGCATGGCCATGGCAAAATGAGTGAAATTATTATCTCTTCTATTATACAGGTCTATTCCGTTGCCATTGCCAATCCATACCTGCTGGTTTGAATCTTCCAATATCCGGGTAATGAAATTATTCGAAATCGATTTCGCGTCATTCGCGATATTTCTGAAATTTACCGTCCTCGCTCCGTCAAAGCGCGTTAGTCCATTTCGGGTGCCAAGCCACACATAACCATGACTGTCGTGCAGGAAATGATAAACTACATTTTGTGCCAGGCCATTTTGCGTATTGAGTTGTTTGAAATTATACCTGGGATTGAAATTCTGGCCGAAAAAAGCTTTTGGCACAGAGGCCTGGAGAAGGAAGATTACAAATATGACGGCAGGTTTGGGCATATTGAGCTTACCTTACTAAATATATACATTTGATGGCAGTTCAGCTTTAGTAATGTATATATAGGTTGCCGGAAATTGAAACACCGGCGAGGTTGGATGCTTCTTCAAACAATGAGCCCAAATCTAATACAGCCGATGCGGGCAATCAATATAACTTTAGTTAGAACCTCCCTTATTGGAGTATGGAAATAATCTTTACGGCAAAGGGGGACCTCCTTTCAGCCTGGACTGAATGCTCCGGAAAAAGGCATTTACAAAAAGGAAACGATCAAGCCGGTGGTGATTCCCGAATGGAATTTAGATCAACTGATCAGGACATGAGGTTTATTTTAATCTTGTCCTGCATCATTTGTCTAACAGTACCCGCTATTGATTCCGCGTCATAATAACATTCGGCATACAATTGTCTGGGACTGCCATGTTCAACTATACGATCCGGTATGCCCATGATCTTCACTGTAGCACTGTAATTATTCTTCGCCATGAATTCCAGAACAGCCGATCCAAAGCCGCCCACCACGGTTCCGTCTTCAACCGTAATGATCTTATCAAATTTGCCGAATACTTCATGGAGCAATTCTTCATCGAGCGGTTTGGCGAATCGCATATCGTAGTGTGCGGGCGACAAGCCATCAGATTTGAGATCTCTGATTGCGGAAGCCGCGAAATTTCCGGGATGGCCCAGAGTGAGAATGGCGATATCCTGTCCCTCTCTCAGTTTACGGCCCTTTCCAATTGGAATTTCCTGGAATGCGGTTTTCCAATCCGGCATTACGCCTTCACCACGCGGGTAGCGTATGGCAATGGGATGCCGGGTTGATTCCAGTTGGGCAGTGTACATGAGGTTGCGCAACTCGGCTTCGTTCATGGGCGCGCTCACTATCATGTTTGGAACACAGCGCATGTAGGCGATATCGTAAGCGCCATGATGG
>CALFNL010000424.1 GCA_937902875.1 uncultured Bacteroidota bacterium
CTATCATGATGGCATACGCGCACTCTTTGATTGTAAACCGGAAAGCCCTGGTGAAGGCTCAGTTGGAAAATGACGTGGTGGAATGCCAGGAGATTCTGCAGCGGGCATACCGGACCGATCTGCGGCCCCTGGTTGCCGAGGCCCGCATGAGAGCAGGAGGAGCCCTGGAGCCGCTGCAGTTATTCCGATCACTTCGTGTGAGGGAAAAATTAATTAAGGAGAGGGGCAGCAAGTCGCTGGCCACAGGATTATAGGGAAGACCCGGATATCCTGTGTATTATGGTAAAAAAATCCTGTTGATCTATCAGCCAATCATCATGCCGGGCAAATCAGAAGCAATTGCGATCTACGATGTGGGTAAAACCAACAAGAAATTATTCCTGTTCAACAGGCAATATGAGATTCTTCATGAGGAATCTATTCAGGTAGATGAAAAGCAGGATGAAGATCATTTTCCCTGCGAAGATATTGAGGCCGTCAGGGCCTGGATCATTGACTCACTATCAGGGATACTTGCAATGCCCGGTATCCGGCTCAGGGCCGTCAATTTCTGTGCCTATGGCGCCAGCCTGGTTCATGTGGATGAACAAGGCAGGATCCTAACGCCTTTGTATAATTACCTCAGGCCCTATCCGTCGGCACTGCATCGCATGTTTTATGATAGTTATGGAGGCGAGAAGGATTTTGCATTGAAGACGGCTTCGCCGGTATTGGACAGCCTGAATTCAGGGTTGCAACTCTACCGCCTGAAATATGAACAACCCGGATTGTTTTCACGGATCCGCTATTCCCTGCACCTGCCGGAATGGCTGAGCAGTATAGTCACAGGAAAATATTTTTCGGGTATCAGTAGCATCGGCTGTCATACCGGCCTCTGGGATTTTCAGAAGAACGACTATCATGAATGGGTTCATCTTGAATCAATGGACCGGGTGCTGGCCCCCATACATCCGCTGGACAGGCCGATGGAGATTGAATGGAATTCACATGCATTCAAAGCCGGAGTAGGCATACACGACAGCTCGGCGGCCCTGATACCCTACCTCCTGAATTTTACAGAACCATTTATTTTAATTTCAACCGGCACCTGGAATATCAGCCTGAATCCTTTCAACCATTCGCCATTAAGTTCCTACGAATTGGAAAATGACTGCCTTTGCTACCTGCAGTACCAGGGAAATCCGGTTAAGGCCTCCCGTTTGCTTGCCGGGATTGATCACGATCGGCAGATTGAAAGAATCTCCGAATTTTTCCATGTGAGCCCGGATTCATACACAGGCATCGGCTTTGAAAAAGATTTTTTGGAAGAAGGATTTGAAGAAATGCTGAAGTATCCGCAGGGAAATGGTCAAATGCCGATAGCATTCGCACAACGCGAAATCTCCGGATTCAAAAACCTTGCCCATGCGTATCATCATCTCATGTTGGATCTTGTGGTGCGCCAGACTTTTTCCACGGGTCTCATTATGGGCAACCACAACATAAAAAATCTTTTCGTGGATGGCGGATTCAGCCGGAATCCGGTCTTCATGAATCTATTGGCCATTGCTTTTGCCGGCTTGCGTGTGAGTGCATCCGCCGTGCCCCAGGCCAGCTCTATTGGAGCGGCCCTGGCAATACATGGTTCATGGAATGAATCGGAACTGCCCAAAAATCTCATCCGGCTTCAGCATTATGCATCACCCATGCATCTGCACTAATAGCCTCGCAATGAAAATGGAATCCAAATTGGAAATCACATGAAAGGAAATATTTTCTATATTCAGCAATTCCTGCGTCATAAAGAAATACTACGGGAACCATCTGCTCAAACAATTCTGAAATAATATTCGCCGATTCATATTACCATATTGAACTATATCTTCAGGGAAATGAATGAGATTGCTCCTGAAAGATTCCATTGATGCCCCGCGTAAGGCCAAAGAATTCTTACATTCACAAATTAATTATTTAAGGAGCATGTCACCAACCGCCAAAGGAAATTTCAGGTGGACAGTAGTCGCGCTTTTATTTTTCGCCACCACCATCAACTATATTGACCGGCAGGTTATTGGCCTGCTTAAGCCCGCGCTCACCCTGGAATTTGGCTGGGACAATACTACATTCGGTTATGTGAATGGCATGTTTCAGTTCTTCTATGCCATTGGGTTATTATTATTCGGAAGAATCATTGACAGGCTGGGAACCAAACCAGGTTATACCATATCAATCATTTTCTGGAGCGTTGCAGCCATGGGCCATGCCCTGGCCAAATCCACATTCGGATTCATAGTTGCGAGGTCTGCATTGGGACTTGGCGAGTCGGGAAATTTTCCGGCTGCTATCAA
Organism: uncultured Bacteroidota bacterium; assembly: GCA_937902875.1. Lineage (GTDB taxonomy): Bacteria > Bacteroidota > Bacteroidia > Chitinophagales > Chitinophagaceae > PSRI01. The sequence continues at coordinate 2,328 of CALFNL010000424.1, forward strand.
GGCGGTGGCCGAATGGTTTCCAAAAAAAGAAAGAGCGCTTGCTACAGGCATTTTCAATTCCGGAGCAAATATTGGAGCCGTAGTGGCGCCCATCATGGTTCCCTGGATCCTGGGAAGCTATGGATGGAGAGAAGCATTTATCATCACGGGTGCATTGGGTTTTATCTGGCTGGTGCTTTGGCTGATCTACTATGAGATTCCTTCCAGGAAAAAAAACCTGAGCAAGGCAGAATTCGGATTTATCCACAGTGATTCAGACGCAAATGAAGATCATACAAAACGTAGTTCATGGGCCCAACTGCTGCGAGTGAGGCAAACCTGGGCATTTGTAATTGGGAAATTTCTTACCGATCCTATCTGGTGGTTTTTTCTTTTTTGGCTTCCGGGTTATTTCAATGAGACTTTTAAGCTGGATCTTACCGAACCCGGCTGGCCGCTGGTGGTTGTTTACACTGCTACTACTTTCGGGAGTATCGGGGGAGGCTACCTGTCATCTTACCTGATCAGAAAGGGATGGCCCGTGTTCAAGGCGCGAAAGAGGGCCATGTTGATTTTCGCCATCGCGGTGGTGCCGATCATGACTGCCAGGTATTTTGATAATATGTGGATCATCGTAGCATTGATCAGCCTGGCGGCTGCCGCTCACCAGGCCTGGAGCGCCAATATTTTCACCACTGCTTCCGACATGTTTCCCAGGAAAGCGGTCAGTTCCGTAGTTGGTATTGGAGGCATGGCGGGCTCCATTGGTGGAATCCTGTTCCAGCCATTTGTGGGTTGGTTGCTGGATTATTTCGCCCATTTGGGCAACCGCACTATGGGTTACAATATCATTTTCCTCGTTTGCGGATGCGCCTACCTGTTAGCCTGGCTGGCCATGCACCTGATTACACCCACTATGAAGCCGGTAAAACTGGATTAGAGCATGATGCCGGCCGGTAATAGTACCTCGCCGGTTGCAGATCATTGCCGGAAAATCTGATCAATGGAATGATCGAAGCGGGAGCAAGACGCGCTATTTGTTTTTCTTTCCCCCGAAAATTCGCTGCAGCAAGCCGGGTTTCTTTTCCCTGTTGATGGGAGTAGTATCTGCCTTAATGGTCTTATCGGCTCTTCTGGCCTCCTGTAAAATTTTCTCTTCTTCGGGCGCGAGCTTGGATTCAGTACCAATTTTCTCCCTGCCATCACTGATGGGCACGTCGATGTATTGGCTTGCATCCCCCTGTCCCCCATTATCTCCTTCCATTACGGGTTGATTGGCGAGAGTGGGATCGGCCCAATCCTGGATCATTTCATTCTTCAGTGAAGCGGGCTGCACGAATCTGGCATTGGGGTCAATGCCAAGGGTCTTGTCTTTATAGAGTTCCTGAAAGAAATAGGCCCAGATGGGCATCGCCATTTGCGCACCTTGTCCCACATAATTATTTAAGATCCTGAAAATAGGAT
>CALFNL010000425.1 GCA_937902875.1 uncultured Bacteroidota bacterium
CACTCTAGCAGCCAGGTTTGTATGACAAAAATACCTCTCAATAGCCTGGTAGAAGTAAGCAGTGTAGGCAATCAGTCCACTGATATGCTGGAACTGCTCAGGCACCGGAATATTTTAATCGGAACCAAACTGGAAATCAAGAGAAAGTTCGGATTTGACAATTCATTGGAAGTAAAAATCAGGAATGTGCCATCATTCACAATCAGCGAACAGCTGGCACAAAACATCTTTGTAAAATATGCTCGAAAGGCTTAAGATAGATTCATCTCTGGGTGAAGTGCATGAAAGCATTGAAACCAACATGGCACCACATCTTCCCTGGTGGAAGAGGATGCTACCCTTTTTTGGCCCGGCCTACCTGGTTAGTGTAGGATATATGGACCCCGGCAATTGGGCTACCGACCTGGCAGGAGGCAGCAAGTTCGGCTACACCCTGATATGGGTTTTGGTGATGAGTAACCTGATGGCGCTCCTGCTGCAGGGACTTTCGGCCAGGCTCGGCATTGTGAGAGGAAGAGACCTGGCGCAGGCAAACCGCGAAGCCTACCCGAAATATCTGAATTTTGTTTTATACATCCTGGCAGAAATTGCCATCGCCGCCTGCGACCTGGCCGAAGTATTAGGCATGGCAATTGGCCTTCACCTGCTCACCGGCATTCCTTTGATATGGGGAGTTTCAATCACGGTGCTTGACACTTTTCTGCTGCTCTACCTGCAGAAGATGGGCATGCGCAAGATGGAAGCATTCATCATGTCGCTCGTGGCCATCATCGGCACTTCATTCCTGGTTGAGATCGTTTGGGCCAGGCCCAATTTGACCCACGTGGCCCGAGGATTCATTCCGAGTCTGCCCAATGATGAAGCGCTCTATATAGCCATCGGCATCATCGGAGCCACCGTGATGCCCCACAACCTGTATTTGCATTCTGCGCTTGTGCAAACCCGTAAGATCAAGAAAGACGACAAAAGCATCCGCAATGCCTTGCGACTGAGTACCGTAGATACAACCATCGCCCTCAACCTTGCTTTTTTGGTGAACGCGGGCATATTGATTCTGGCCGCGGCCGTTTTCTTTACCAGCGGCAGAACTGAAGTGGCAAGGATTGAAGATGCCCACAAATTACTCTCGCCCCTACTGGGATCGGCACTGGCATCCAAATTATTTGCCGTGGCACTAATCGCATCCGGACAAAGCTCCACCATAACGGGTACGCTTGCGGGACAAATTGTGATGGAAGGATACCTGAGACTCAGGATCAACCCCTGGCTCAGAAGATTGATCACCAGGCTTCTTGCCATTGTGCCCGCCCTCATAGTAATTGGCTTGTATGGAGATGAAAAAGTTGACGCCCTCCTGGTGCTAAGCCAGGTGATTTTGAGCCTTCAATTGGGATTCGCCATCATTCCACTCATACATTTTGTGAGTGACAAACAAAAAATGGGCAATTTCGCGATCAGGCCCTTCACCAAAATTTTGGCCTGGTCTATTGCCTCCGTTCTGGTCTACCTCAATATTCGCATGGTAGCGGGGCAGGCAATGGAATTCTTTGCCCAGCCCGGAAATCTTTTCCTGAAGATACTCTTGCTGGCAGCAGGCATTTTTTTTGCAGGAGTTTTGCTCTATATCGGTCTGCATCCACTGTTCACAAAGAGAAAAGAATTAGCTTCCATTACAATTCACCCAGCCGTGGAAAAGCAATTGAGTCTTAATATCCCCACTTTCAACAAGATTGCCGTGGCTTTAGAATTCGGCGAAAAAGACGAGAGAATTCTTTCACATGCCGTGGCGCAGGGTGGTAAGGATGCCACATATCTGCTGATCCATATTGTGGAAAGTGCGGGTGCACGATTACTGGGAAGAGAGTCTGATGATTATGAAACGCAAAAAGACGAAGAACAACTCGAAACATATAGGCAATTACTCTTAAACCGGGGCTTCAAAGCAGAATATAAACTGGGATTCTATCAAAGAGCAAAGGAAATAGTGAGGATTGTGAAAGAACAAAATGCTGACATGCTGGTAATCGGAGCCCACGGCCACAGAGGATTACAGGACTTTATTCACGGTCAGACCGTTGATAGCGTGCGGCATGAACTCAGGATACCCGTTTTGGTAGTACATGTATAGCGGGCATTTGCCAGCCCCGGAACGGCCGCTTGCTGGCCACAGTTTTCATTTTCTGCATAATTAATTCCAAATTATTATTTCCTAATTACATTTGCTGTCCCATAAATTGACAAACATTCAAAAAAAATCCAACATGGCAGAAAAAATCAAAGTGGCAAACCCGGTTGTGGAGCTGGATGGAGACGAGATGACCCGGATCATATGGAAATTTATCAAGAACAAGCTGATACTTCCCTACCTGGAAATTGATATCAAATATTATGATCTGGGCATTGAACAACGCGATCAGACAAATGATCAGGTAACCATTGAGGCTGCCAACGCTATCAAACAATATGGCGTGGGGATCAAATGCGCCACCATCACTCCCGATGAAGCCAGGGTGAAGGAATTCAAGCTTAAGCAAATGTGGAAGAGTCCCAATGGCACTATACGGAATATCCTGGATGGAACCGTATTTCGCGAACCCATCGTGATGAAGAATGTGCCACGACTGGTGGTGAACTGGACCGCTCCGATCATTGTAGGTCGTCATGCATTCGGTGACCAATATCGTGCAACCGACACCGTTATCAAGGGAAAGGGAAAGCTCACGATGACCTTCACCCCGGAAGATGGTTCGGCCCCGCAAGTGTTTGAAGTTTACAATTTTAAAGGAGACGGAGTGGCCATGGCCATGTATAATGTGGACGAGAGTATCAGGGGATTTGCCAGAAGCTGCTTCAATATGGCACTTAGCAAAAAATGGCCCCTCTATCTTTCCACCAAAAACACCATCTTAAAAAAATATGATGGACGTTTCAAAGACATTTTTCAGGAGATATATGAAAAGGATTTTAAGCAGCAATTTGAGGCTGCCGGCATCACCTATGAGCACCGGCTCATTGACGATATGGTAGCCAGCGCGTTGAAATGGAATGGTAATTTTGTTTGGGCCTGCAAGAATTACGACGGCGATGTGCAGAGCGATACCATCGCGCAGGGATTTGGATCACTGGGCCTGATGACTTCAGTGCTGATCACTCCCGATGGCAAGACCCTGGAAGCGGAAGCGGCACATGGCACGGTTACCCGGCATTTTCGCGACTACCAGGCAGGAAAACCCACCAGCACAAATCCCATAGCATCCATTTTTGCATGGACAAGAGGCCTGGCCTTTCGCGGTAAACTCGATGGCAACCAGAAACTGATTGACTTCTCGCATGCGCTTGAAGCCGTTTGTATCGAGACCGTGGAAAGCGGCAAAATGACCAAGGACCTGGCCATTAGCATTCACGGGAACAAGGTTAATCACGGTGAACACTACCTGTACACCGAAGAATTCCTGGATGAGATTGAGAAAGCTCTTCAAAAGAAATTGAAATAATAAGGAAAAGACTCAGATACGGGGCATATTTTCCTGCGAGGTCAGGCAGAGGAAGCCCGTATTGAGTTTTTTTCACTGGCTTCATTTCAATACCGCCACCTCAATTTTCCGGTAATAAATTTCTGCGCCTTCAGACTGAATTATGATCCTGCCTTCATGAAGGCTGGGCGATTCCGCCTGATTCACGATGACGCCGTTTACCAGGTAGATGAGTTGACCATGATAAGCGATCACTTCCACCCGGTTCCATTCTCCACGGGGATTTTCCGCATCCTTTTTTTTCACTACCCTGTTGTAATCCCTGGGAATGCTACGCTGGCCATCCACCACAATCGTAGTACTATCCACCATCCAGAAATCGCCCACATCACCTTCCTGTATCTGACATTCGATAGATCTCGGCCATACCGTATCCTTTATGTTCGCGGGAACAAAATAGAGTATCCCATTGTCTCTTTTTGAAGTATCCCTTGGTGGATATCTTTTCTCACCCCATTTGAATTCTACTGCCAAACGAAAATCCTTGTAAACTTTCTTCGAGCAGATATATCCAAATTCCTTTCCCGAAATATGCAGCATTCCATCCTCCACCCTGAATACTCCTTCAGGATCGTTATTTTTCCCCTCCGTCCTGAGAAAACTATACCAGCCGTTCAGATTCCGACCGTTGAAAATCGGCTTCATCTTTTGAGCCGAGGTATTCTGCACTATTGTTTGAACCACCAATGGCTGAGAATAAATTCTTCCGCCAGATACAAAATGGATGGCCAGGATGCATACAAAAAATGAGAGGAGATTTTTCATGTTGGCAAAGGGCTTTGCCTAAAATTATTCAAATAATCCATCTTTTTCCTTATCACTTGGCCAGCGAAAAACTTATTGCCTTTTTAGGACCATTAGCCGATTGGGCCCCAGCGACGCATTCAATGCGTCTTCAGTTTTCGCGATTCAGAGAGCCACAAAAATCCAGGTTATGGGGCCAATTTTCTAAGCCCCCCCGGTTCATCTTCCAAAAAAAATATATAGAAACTTGTAGATTTTCATACAAGTAAACACTTATACCATTATTTTTGGACAAGTTTCTAACCCATCAAATTCAATTCTAATGAAGCAATTATATGCCTATGCCCTGGCACTGTTGTTTTTATGTACCTACCCCACCCTCGTCAAGAGCCAATGCGCCCAGCCCGGAAAAGACGGGAATATTGCGGGCCTGAATTACAGTCCTAATACTTACTATTCACCGGCCGCAGCCAGCTTCACGCTCACAAAGAATGTCACAAATTCCATTAGCCTTGGAGCGGCGGGGATCGTCGCTAGCTCCGGAATAACCGGCATCAGCCCAGGAGACCTGGTTTTGATAGCGCAGATGCAGGGAACCGATATTAGCAGTACCAACGATGCTAATTATGGCTCTAACTCAGGCGCAGAAGGTGGATACCTCAATAACGCCAATCTTGAAGCGGGATATTATGAATATGCAGTAGCAGCCGCGGGGACAAATGTTACAGCGGCGGCCGGCGGAACCCTGAATCTTAGCCAGACTGTCAAGAACACCTATCTCTATGCTAATGCCACAGCCACAGCGGGACAATACCGGTACCAGGTAATCAAAGTACTCCAATATCTGAATTGCACTTTGAGCGGGAATATCACCACGCCGGCATGGAACGGAGCCGTAGGTGGAATAAGCGCCCTTGATGTGAAACAGACGCTTACCATGGCGGGATTCAGTATTTCCGCCGACGGCAAGGGATTCAGGGGTGGTGGCGGCAGACAATACACCGGAACCACTGATGCAGGTTCGGTTAATATTTACAGGTACCTCTCTTCCGTTACCGCGCACGCATCAAAAGGTGAAGGCATATCAGGCACACCAAAATATGTTTATGACGGGGCATCTGTGGTTACGAATGCTGCTGAGGGATACCCGAACGGAAGCTTTGGCAAAGGCGCTCCGGGAAATGCGGGGGGAGGTGGAACAGATAACAAACCCACTCCTTCAACCTCGGCCGATAATCAATACAATACCGGTGGCGGAGGCGGTGGCAATGCCGGGGCCGGAGGAAAAGCCGGATGGGGATGGAGTGGTACACCCGGAACTCCCAACACAACTGAAAACGGAGGAAGAGGCGGCTTTTTATTTGGCCAGGCCAGTGTTTCCCGTATCGTGATGGGAGGCGGTGGCGGTGCAGGCACGGCAAATAATTCCGCCAGCACAAATGCCCTGGAATCAAGCGGAGCCATGGGTGGAGGAATCATCATTGTAAATGCCAATACCATCAGTGGAGCCGGAACCATTTCGGCGAATGGCGCCGATGCATTGAACCTGGTAAATTCCGGAGCTACTGCCGGACATACAGATGCTGCTGGTGGTGGCGGTGCTGGTGGGAGCATTATATTATTTACAAATAACGGTGCGGGAATCAATGGCATAACGGCTTCGGTTAAGGGCGGAAAGGGAGGAAGCAATTACTACGGACAACACGGACCAGGCGGTAGCGGTGGCGGTGGATTTATTTATACAAATGGCACACCCGCGTCTTCATCCGTTGCGGGGGGATTGAACGGGCAATCGGGCCCTGGCCCCGGCAATAACAATTCTATGAATCAGGCCTCTCTTGACTATGGCTCGGTTCCGGGCAATGCCGGGTCATTGGTAAGTTCAGGGGGAAATATTTTTCCCAGTGTAATCATCAGCGGATTTTACTGTACGATCCTGCCCATAAGTCTCATGGATTTTTCGGTGAGCCCTCAAGGCGATCATATTCGCCTGAGTTGGAAAACAGCCCAGGAGCAAAACTCCAGCCAATTCATTATCCAATATTCCGGAAATGGAACTGACTGGTTTGATATTGCATCGGTGGCCGCGGCCGGAAATTCCAATACCACCCGCTCATATGGCTACACGCAGTACAATCCTGCGCCCGGCAGGAATTATTACCGATTGAAAGAAATAGACATCGACGGACAATTTTCGCTTAGTGATATCAAGTGGCTCGACTGGAAATTCTATTCGGAACAAATGACAGTAAGTCCCAACCCCGTGAGAGATCAATTCATATTGCAACTGAACGGCCTCCGGCCAGGCAGGTATGAATTGCAACTGATCAATGTTTCCGGACAATTGATGATGCAGAAATCAATCACCCTAACCCAAACAAATACCAGATTAGTTCTCAACAGGCAATCGCAAATGGGCGGCGGACTTTATTTTCTAAGACTCCTCAGCCTGGAAAATATCCTTAGCCTGAATCGGCCTTTGGTATTGCAATGAAGCTGACTGGTAATCCTGACACACCATAGTCAGAAAGGCCCCGCCTTTTGGCAGGGCTTTTTCTATTCTTTAATTTGAACTACTCATTTTAGTGCTGCCAACGCATCTTTAACACGCTGCATGGCTTTTTCAATATTTTGCATGCTGTTGGCAAAGGATAACCTGATGCAGGTTGGTTCTCCGAACGCCGTGCCGGTTACAGTTGAAACATGGGCAGTATTCAACAGGTACATGCACAGATCATCTGCATTGGCTATTGTCTGCGAGTCAAATTTCCTGCCGAAATATTTATCAACTTTAGGAAACACATAAAAAGCTCCTTCGGGTTCGGAACATTCGATACCCGGAATTTCTTTCAAAAGCTCGAGTATGCGCTTACGCCTTTTCGTGAATTCCTTAACCATGGAAAAAGATGGATCCAGGTTTCCCGTCAGTGCCATGATCGCGGCTCTCTGCGTGATGGAACAGGTTCCACTCGTAAACTGCCCCTGCAATTTTTCGGTTCCTTTTACAATGGCGGGATCGGCTGCGATATAGCCCAATCTCCATCCGGTCATGGCAAAACCCTTGCTCAATCCGTTCACGAGTATCACACGATCCTTAATGTCGGCAAACTGCGCTATACTTTCGTGCTTACCCACATAATTGATGTATTCATATATTTCGTCGGAGATGATATATATGTCGGGATATTTCCTGAAAACTTCCACCAATCCTTCCAGCTCCTTCCTGCTGTAAACTGCACCCGATGGATTACAGGGCGAAGAAAACATGAACAATTTCGACCTCTTGGTGATGGCCTGCTCCAGTTGGGCCGGACTGATCTTATATTCACTTTCTATGCTGCTCTTTACGAAGACTGGTTTCCCGTCGGCCAGCCTCACCAGTTCGGAATAAGTCACCCAAAAAGGTGTGGGTATAATCACCTCATCTCCTTCGTCAACCATGGCTAGTATTACGTTTGCCAGGCTTTGTTTCGCCCCGGTGGAAACGAGTATGTTTTCTGGTTTATAGTCCAGATTATTGTCCCTTTTCAATTTCAGGCAAATGGCTTCACGCAGGTCAGCATATCCGGCCACGGGCGTATAGTGGCTCCAGTTATCATCAATTGCTTTTTTGGCGAATTCCTTGATATGCTCGGGCGTATCAAAATCGGGTTCTCCCAGGCTCAGGTCAATTACGTCAACACCCTTGGCTCTCAATTCGCGCCCCAGTTTCGCCATTTTCAGGGTTTCAGGCTCATTGAATTTCTGTAATCTCAACGAAAGTTGCATCGTATTATTTTTTTTGTTGGATGGATTATGGAAAAGCCAGCAAAGCTACAATTTTGAAACAAGAATCTGCAAGCTCATGCGTCCGGCAGATCCAGCTCAATTGTATTTCATCTGAAATTCCGAAAGATCAGGTGGATGTTTCCTGTTCCGTTTGAGTTCAAAATCATATATCACCTGGCCCAGCCTTTTCATGAAAGGGTAACCCAATTCTTCATAATCGTAACGGTCGTCATTTATTATCCCGTCTCTATTGCAATAGATCACGGCGCTGAGCATGAATTCCACATTGTTGGCAAAATCCGATACATAGGCAATGTCTAAAAGAAATCCATAAGCGTCTCCCACTTTGTTGAATATCCTGATATTGGCCGGTGGAGGAATGCGTTTATCAGAACCCAGCAATATGAATTTACAATAGGCATCATAATAAGAGGAATCGTATGAGGGGCTGTTCGATTCCCTGGGCCATTCAGACATATACTGATTCAGAAATTGGTAGTCTTCACTGGAAATATTAAAGCGCTGTTCGGCTCCCACTGACCTTGGAAATAATATGCTTCGCAGAATATTGTGCAGAGATTCAAGCCCGATGCGGTTTTTGCTCGAAAAATCCATAGGTCCGCCAATCAGAGAGTCGTTCCTATAGAAACCTGCCCCAAGGAAATCGTTCCTGCCGGGAAATGAAGCTTCATTATATTGAGCAGCCTGATCATAAATGATACGGTTGCCGCTATCCCTGAATTGAACGGGATTGGTATGCCGGTTTTCATCACCCGTCATGGTCAGTTCCAGGCGATGCAGTATCTGCGCTTCGGAATATCCCATTTTGTGTAGCTGATCATTGATATATTCCTGTCCTAAAAATTCGTAGAGGCGATTGAAAGCATCGTTGTCACTTACCAGGAAAATTTTTTTGATATATTGTTCCAGACTGGGTCGGCCATCCCGTGCAGTGGGGTCCTGATAAACCGCCGTCTGTTCGCTGCAGGCGCTTTCCGTGATCATTGTAGCCTTTCTATCCAGCGCAGCGATCCCTGATTCATGAATTTTTTGGAGGGCCAGTGCGGCGATGGGCAATTTAACAGTGGAAGCGGGATAGAAATATTGATCCTGGTTCACATTAAAATAATAGTTCCTGAAATGAGGAATATTGTTTGCGCCGCGATCAATTTGAGTATAAATGATCTGTACCCGCAGGGCATTCCTGTTCACCAGGATGGAATCAAAGTATTGCGGGTATTGCTTCAACAGATCTTCGAGAAATGGATCCGTTTTTGTCAATGCATTCTTTTTATCAGGAAGAGCAATTATTTCAGCGTTCAGGGTATCCGCCGCAGGAACTGTGGAAGGAATGGTCTTTGCCATTTTTTTTGAAGGCGAACAGGAATAAGCAAGAATCAAAATTATCAACAAGGGATTTCGAAAAAACAAAGCCGGAAGGCCGGGCAGAATGATCGGTTTATTTTTTACCATGCGATGGAGCTAAGAAAAATAAAAATACCAAATATAAAATACCAAATATAAGGCAGCACTCCGGAACAAGTGAATCAGGTGCGTCCCTTTATCTGCATTCTTATCCTCCTGATATTCTGTTTCAACCCATCTTCGATGCCGGATTTAAATCTGTTTCCGGGCATCTCCATGCCAATGCCGTTTGCCACCGAACAGGGGCAGGGAATCAGGCCCGATCGCCCCTTTTTCTAACATAAATTCAGGTTGAAACCCCTATCTTTGCTGCCCTTATTAAAATTTTTTCGTAAACCCGCATTTATATGCAACTGAAAGGATTGGTTAGATTTTTCGCGATTGCCTTGATCCTGATATCCGTTTACCAACTGCATTTTACATGGGTGGTGCAAAACCACGAGAGTAAAATGGAAAAGAGCACCAGGAACTGGGTCAACTCCAATTTTGCCAGCAGCAGCCAGGAAACTAAGGATTCTGCTTACAAGATCCATCTTCGTCGTGCGCTCGACAGTACCAAAGAAAAGACCCTTACTTATGGCATCACGGGTTCCATATCTTACCAAAAAGCCAAGGAACAGGAACTGAACCTGGGTCTTGACCTACAGGGTGGAATGAGTGTTATTCTCGAAGTGGAATTGCAGGAATTGCTGAAATCCATTTCCAATAATCCCAAAGATCCCGCGCTCAACAAGGCTCTGGATTTGGCAACACAGCGCAAAGCCACCAGTGGATCCGATTATGTGTCACTTTTTGCCCAGGCATACAAAGAGGTCAACCCGGGTGGCAAGCTCTCGGCCCTGTTTGCAAATGCGGGCCAACGCAATATTAAGATCGAAGATTCCGACGACCAGGTCATCGCCAAGATCAGGGTCCTGGCCAAGGAGGCTTTCGACAATACGGCCCGCGTAATAACCAAACGTATTGATCAGTTTGGAGTGGCACAGGCAAATATCAATCCTGATCCACAAAAAGCTATTATCAGTGTAGAATTACCGGGCGTTAAGGACGATCCTGAAAGAGTTCGCAAAATATTGCAGGCCGCAGCTAACCTGCAGTTCTGGGAAGTTTATCGTGCCAACGATTTGAGTACGAATTTCACTTCTGCGGAAGAAGCTCTGAAGAATTATTATAGTGGAGTAAAGAAGAATGTGGATACTACCCATTTAGTGGACACTTCCCAGGTAGCTGCAAAGACTGGCACGGATACTACAAAGACCGGCAGTCTCTCTGCCTTGCTGAACAAAGACACCGCCACCAAGGTTCAAATCAATAAAACGCAACAGGCGGCTGTGGCCAGTTTCAAGAATTTACTGGTATCTCCTCCCCAGGGCGATCCCGCCATAGCCTATGTGCATGTAAAAGACAGTTCACTGCTAGATGAATATCTTAACCTGGATGTGGTGAAGAACGCTTTTCCATCTACAGTGAGGTTCTTATATGGGATTCCACCCAAAGGAGAGAATGCAAGAAAAGATTTTATTCCGCTTTTTGCCATAAAGACAAATGAAGGCACTGACAAGGCGCCACTCGAAGGCGATGACGTGGAAGAGGCCACACTGAGTTATGATGAGCGCGGCAGGCCGGCTGTTTCACTGAACATGACCAAGCAGGGAGCCAAGAAATGGGGCGATCTTACCAGCGCTAATGTAAACAAGCCAATCGCGATTGTGTTGGATAACCTGGTTTATTCCGCGCCGAATGTGGTCAATCCGATACTCGACGGAAGATCACAGATTTCGGGAAGTTTTACTGTGGAAGAAGCTTCTGACCTGGCCAATATTCTGCAATCGGGCAGGCTGCCCGCGCCTGCCAGGATCGTTGGGGGGCAGGTAGTAGGACCAACACTCGGCAAAGAAGCGATCCGCGGTGGGGCCATGGCATTCGTCATTTCCTTTGTGGTGATATTCGGCCTGATGTTATTGTATTATAATACCAGCGGCTGGGTGGCCAATATTGCGCTGGTGTTAAATATTCTTTTCACCATCGGTGTGCTGAGCGCCCTGGGCGCCACCCTCACCGCGGCGGGTATTGCCGGCCTGGTGCTGGCGATTGGTATGGCGGTTGACACAAACGTTATCATCTTCGAGCGTATCAAGGAAGAGATCAGTTGGGGCAGAAGTTATGCCCTGGCGGTGGACCACGGTTATAACAGGTCCCTTCCTCCCATTCTGGATGCCCACGTTACCACATTATTGACCGCGCTGATCCTCTATGGTTTTGGAGTGGGCCCCATCAGGGGATTCGCTACCACGCAGATCATCGCGATCTTGCTGAATCTGTTCTGCGGAATCCTGGTGGCGAGGCTGATTAGCGAATGGTGGACAACCAAGAAAGGAAGGCATTTCGAATATTTCACGAAACTCTCAAAATTAATTTTCAAGAAAGCCCATTTCCCTTTCACCAAATACCGCAGGATTGCCTATGGCATTTCGGTAGTGGTGCTGATCCTGGGTATCGGCACTTATTTCAACGGATTCGAAGAGGGCGTGGAATACAAAGGAGGACGGAGTTATACAATTCATTTTGACCAACCCCAGCAGAATACGCAACTGCTCAATGCGCTGCATGCCAAATTCGGGGATTACCCGGTGATTAAAACGGTCGGGGATACCCGAACATTGAATATCACCACTTCATTCCAAAAGGAGAATACTTCCAGAACGGCCGATTCGCTTGTGGAAGCAACATTATATGAGGGGCTGAAGCCCTTCCTGGGAGCAAATGTGTCTTATGCGGATTTCAAGAAACTGCACTTTGGAAGCTCGCAGACAGTACAGCCTTCCATTTCTGACGATCTAAAGAGAGGCGCAGTCAAAGCGACCATTTACGCGTTGATCATGATCTTCCTTTACATATTCATCCGTTTCCGGGACTGGAGATTTTCGTTGGGTACCATACTCTCACTTTTGCATGACGTGCTTGTGACCCTCGCGGTATTCTCCTATTTCAAAGGGATAATGCCTTTCCCGCTGGAGATTGACCAGCACTTCATCGCGGCAATTTTGACCGTAATTGGTTTCTCCATGAATGATACGGTGATCGTATTCGACCGTATCCGGGAATATGGCAAAACCATGAAGGGAGAGAGCAAGGAGAAGATAATCAACAGCGCCATCAATGATACTCTGAGTCGTACCATCATGACATCCATGACGGTATTCCTCACTTTGTTGATCCTCTTCATTTTTGGAGGTGAGGTTACCAGGGGATTCTCATTCGCGATGCTTGTGGGTGTGCTCACGGGTACCTATTCTTCTATATTCGTTGCTGCGCCGATCCTGCTTGATTTTGCAAAAGACAAGCCATTCGGCATGCATAAAGAAGAGATCAAGCCATCTCCTGCTGGGAAAGCCAAACCGGCCGTGACGCATTGATGAATTTTTTTCGATAATTATTCGGGCCCTGCCGATTGGCGGGGCTTTTTACATTCCGCCATGGGTTGTGCCCCCACGACCCACCCCTATTCAGAATCGCGCTCTCAAAATTATCAAAGCAGTCTATTTGACCTACTATTTCATTGCTAATTTTGCCTCCTATGACAAGCTGAGTCGGCGTCTTAGGCGCCTTGCGAATCTCGAGAATAAAGAATATTTTGTTTGGTAAACGCTGAATTATTCTCCTGGATTCAGGTATTCCGCCGATCACCCACGAAGAAGGCTCGGGTCTATTTTGAGCAAGGCGAATGCAAAAAATATGAAAAATTTCTTTGTGTTTTTGTTGATTCTTTTGTTGCCTGTTATTTCATGCAAAAAAGAATCAGACCTTGAAGCTGCGCATAAGCTTTCCGTTAATTATGCCGGTACCTTCAAACTCTGCATCGATGATTGATTGGTTGACCCTTACGGTTTAATTACAATGCACATAGAACCTACCGGTCATGGAGGGGAAGTAGTCATGAACCAGCACATTCTTTCCTTAGATACCGGAACTATTCAGCGAATAACTTATCCATCGATCGCAGGAAAGTTTTAGATCAGGGGAACTCATACGAAGTGGAATACTGTAAAGGAACTTTTTCCGGAGACTCCCTTTTTGTGGAGTTCCATCGGGATTTAAAGTTTGTATCTGATCCTTATACCACCGGGGCCACGAAATGGAAAGCCGCATTGGGGAAACAATAGATATTCGTTTACCTAACCACTCCAAAGATCTTAGCGCCATAATCATTCTAAATCTGGAGCGGTCTTTCTAAACCTTTCTCCTAAACCGCAAAGGAACTGCCGCAACCACAGGTCTTGCTGGCATTGGGATTTTTGAACACAAATCCCCGCGAATTCAGGCCATCTTCCCAATCAATCTCCATTCCCTGAAGATAAATTCCATGGGCTCCATTCATGACGAAGCTGACACCATTCACTTCAAAGAGTTCATCTTTTTCCTCTCTTTGGTCAAATCCCAATATATAGGTCATGCCTGAACAACCGCCTCCTTTTACCCCGATCCTGAGCCACTGCCCTTTTTCGGCAATATGATCATCTTGCGCAATCCGCCTGATCTCCTGCACCGCCCTTTCGGTAAAACTAACCGGCGCCTCCATTGTCAAATTATCCATACTCGCACGTTTATGCAAAAATACAAAGAATTTAGCTGGCATATGACGGCTCCAAAGAGTCTGTTGGGATTCATTCAGGTTGTGGGAATAAGTATGACCAATACACTTATTTTTGTTGAGACCAAACAGGTTTACAATGGATACCACCACCATGCTCATCACCCTTGGGGTTTTATTCGCGGTAATTTTCGGGAGTTATATTTATTTATACCTGAAGGAAAAAAAAGAAATCATGAAGGAGCCAAAGCCTCAAAATCATTCTGCCAATCCGCTGCAATTGCAGGCCTATGAACGCCTCGTGATTCTTGCGGAAAGGATTTCACTGAAGAGCCTGGTGAGCAGGATCCCTTCGCAGGGACTCACGGCCATCGAATACCAAAGCCTCTTGGTGGATCATATCAGGCACGAATATGATTATAATCTCTCCCAGCAACTCTATGTTTCACCGGAAGCATGGCAGGCGATCACCAGTTTGAAGGAACAAAATATTTTTATCTTGCATCAACTGACTGGCAGCCTGCAGCCCCAAGCTAGCGGTTATGACCTCAGCAAGCGCATCCTCGAATTGCTGGATGCCGATCCGCAGGCCACCTTACATAATATAGTGCTGGAAGCATTGAGGTTCGAAGCCAAAAAACTCATGGTTTAGTCCTTTTTGGATGGCCGAACCCGGATTTAATCAGTCAACTGGCCGAATAGAAAAACAGAGAATTATGCCGGAAAAGAAAATTTTTACGGATAGCGGAATAGAGATACATAAGCTGTACACGGCCAATAGCGAGCATTACAATCCTCAAGGTGAGCTGCCGGGGCAATTTCCGTTTACCCGTGGCGTGCAGGCAGACATGTACCGGGGTAAACTCTGGACCATGCGGCAATACGCCGGCTTTAGCACGGCCGAAGAAAGCAATAAACGATATCATTACCTGTTGTCGCAAGGAGTAATGGGGCTCAGCGTGGCTTTTGACCTGCCCACACAGATCGGCTACGACAGTGATCACCCGTTGGCGGAAGGTGAGGTGGGTAAAGTGGGTGTGGCGATTGACAGCATGGAAGACATGCAGGAATTATTCAGAGGCATTCCCCTGGAAAATGTATCCACTTCAATGACCATCAATGCCACGGGATTCATATTGCTGGCCCTGTATGTGGCTGTAGCCAGGCAACAGGGAGCAGATCTGAAAAAGATAAGCGGGACCATCCAGAATGATATTCTCAAAGAATATGCGGCCAGGGGCACTTATATATATCCCCCTCAGCCATCCATGCGGATCATCACCGATATTTTTGAATGGTGCGCCAAGGAATTGCCCAAGTGGAACACCATTTCAATTTCGGGCTATCATATCCGTGAGGCAGGAAGCACCGCTGCGCAGGAACTGGCCTTCACACTTAGTAACGGTAAAGCCTATGTGAAGGCGGCCGTGGAGCGGGGTCTGAACATCAATGTATTCGGCAAAAGGCTTTCTTTCTTCTTCAACGCCCACAACAATCTTTTTGAAGAAATTGCCAAATTCCGCGCGGCACGGCGCATGTGGGCCAGGATCATGCAGGAGCTTGGCGCAACTGATGCAGGCGCGATGATGCTCCGTTTTCATGCCCAGACCGCGGGCAGCACGCTCACGGCCCAACAGCCTCTCAACAATATCAGCCGTGTGACCATACAAACACTGGCCGCTGTTCTTGGAGGTACACAATCCCTGCACACTAACGGCTACGATGAAGCGCTGAGCCTGCCTACCGAAGAAGCGGCCAGGATTGCTCTGCGTACGCAACAGATCGTAGCATTCGAAAGCGGCGTAGCGGATACCGCCGACCCGCTGGGTGGCTCATTCTTTGTGGAAACTCTCACAAATGAAATGGAATACGCGGCCAGCCGTATCATGGATAAAATTGACGCCCTTGGAGGCAGCGTGATTGCCATCGAGCAGGGATTCCTTCAAAATGAAATTGCCAGGAGTGCTTATGAGTTTCAAAGGGAGATGGAAAAAGGCGAAAAGATCATAGTAGGCGTGAATAAATTCATCTCCGAGGCAAAGGAACCCACACCTGGCTTCAGGGTGGATGACCATATCAGGCTCATCCAGACCGAAAAGTTAAAAGATTTGAAAGCCAGGCGTTCCTCCATTGACGTTCGAACCTGCCTACAGGCCCTCCATGAAAAAGCAGTGAATGGAGAAAATATCATGCCTGCGGTTATCGAAGCCGTGGAGCATTATTGCACGCTGGGAGAAATTGCGGATGAGCTCCGGCTGGTATTCGGGGAATATAAAGGATGAGATTTATAATCCCTTTTATTGGGATATTGTTGTTTTTCGTAGGCGATATACCAATCTTTCTCACTACCCTCGCCTGGTAAATATCTTGTTCTGAAGATCAAACTGTTTTCTCCCTGGCCCCAAATATTAGGCTGCCGATGCGAATCATATTGGCCCCTTCCTCCAGCGCTATCTTATAATCATCACTCATTCCCATTGAGAGTATTCTGAAAGAGGAAACCTGTGGCCCATTAGCTGCGGCCACAGCATATATATCAAACAATGATTTCAGAAATCTGAATTCAGATCGCACCAGGTTCTGGTCGTCTGTGAAAGAAGCCATGCCCATCAGTCCTGAAATGCGCAGGTTCTGAAATTCAGGAGCGGCATCAATCGCTTCGGCCAATTCAGTTTCATCCATCCCGAACTTGGTGGATTCCCTCGCAATATGCACTTGTAACAAAATGTCGATGATCCTGTCATTTTTTTTAGCCTGCCGGTCGGTTTCCTTCATCAGCTTAAGGGTATCGATTCCATGTATCAGATGCACGAAGGGAGCTATCTGTTTCACTTTATTGGTTTGCAGGTGCCCGATAAAATGCCAACGGATATCTCCGGGTAGGAGGTCCCGCTTTTCTTTCATCTCCTGCACATAGTTTTCACCAAAATCGCGCTGGCCTAATTCATACAAAGCGAGTATGTCCTCCGCTGGCTTAGTCTTTGAAACTGCCACAACACTCGCATTACGGAGGGCCAGTTGACTCAGCAATTCAAAATATTTTTCCTTATTGATCGCCATATTCCAGGTCTGGATTTCCAAGGCTTTCAGGTTTTTCCATTCTTGCCATTTCGTTTTTTAATATATGGAGAAAATAGTGTAACGGGTCATTTCAGGATAGCGCGGCTGATCACGATACGTTGCACTTCGCTGGTGCCTTCATAAATCTGGGTGATCTTGGCGTCGCGCATCATTCTCTCCACATGGAATTCTTTCACATAACCATAACCGCCGTGGATCTGTACGGCTTCGGTGCTCACCCACATGGCCGTTTCAGAAGCAAAGACCTTTGCCATGGAACTACTGAGAGTAAAATCCCTGCCATGATCTTTTTCCCAGGCAGAACGCAGGCATAAAAGCCTGGCCGCTTCTATACGCGTGGCCATATCCGCCAGTTTGAACTGGATGGCCTGGTGCTGCGCGATTTCCTTACCAAAGGTTTTACGCTCTTTTGAATATTGCAGCGATCTTTCATAGGCCCCGCTGGCGATGCCCAGCGCTTGCGACGCAATGCCAATGCGGCCACCAGACAGGGTCTTCATGGCAAAGCTGAATCCAAATCCATCATCCCCGATGCGGTTTGATTTGGGCACTCTTACATCCTGGAACATGATGCTATGTGTATCACTGCCGCGTATGCCCAATTTATTTTCCTTGGCACCAACGGCTACGCCTGGCCAATTTTTTTTTACTATCAGGGTATTGATTCCCTTACTTCCACTGGAAGCATCGGTCTGGGCCATCACCAGGTAAACACTTGCGCTATTTCCGTTGGTGATCCAATTCTTTGTTCCATTCAGCAAATAATAATCTCCCTTATCTTCCGCAATAGTATGCTGAGAAGTGGCATCACTGCCTGCTTCGGGTTCACTCAAAAGGAACGCACCAATATAGAGTTCCCCGTTCTTCCTGCCCTGTGCCAGTGGGGTCAGGTATTGTTTCTTCTGTTCTTCAGTGCCGAAATTGTCAAGCCCCCAGCAAACCAGGCTATTATTCACACTCATGCAAACGGCGATACTGGCATCCACTTTACTGATCTCCTCCATTGCCAGCACATAGGAGATGGTGTCCATTCCGGCTCCTCCATAATTAGTATCCACCATCATCCCCATAAATCCCAGCTCAGCCAGCTTGTATATCTGATCCTTCGCGAATTTCTGCTGTTCATCTCTTTCAATTACTCCCGGAAGGCATTCGTTTATCGCGAAATCCCTGGCCGCTCTTTGAATCATCAGATGTTCCTCGTTCAGTTGAAAATGCATAAAACCATTGATTTAGAAGAGGCAAAAATATAAGATTTAAGGCAGCAAACTAACACTTGTTCATATATAATTGAGTCATATACCTTAGATGACCTTCCAAGCATAGCATGGGCAAATGATTGAAAGACCATGCCCATCGCTTAATTCTGAAGGTAATTGTCTTGATACCCGCATAGAATAATTCAAGCACAAATTTTAAGGAGAAGGTCCATGGCTTCGAATGGGAGCCGGACCCGAGGCTTCAAATTGTAAACCGCTTGTTAACAATTTCATTTTAGTACCAGATTGAATCAAGTTCGTCTAAATTGGGATTGAATATGCTCTAACAAACTCAAATCATTCAATTATG
Source organism: uncultured Bacteroidota bacterium (assembly GCA_937902875.1). Taxonomy (GTDB): domain Bacteria; phylum Bacteroidota; class Bacteroidia; order Chitinophagales; family Chitinophagaceae; genus PSRI01. The sequence continues at coordinate 18,712 of CALFNL010000425.1, forward strand.
AAAAAGTTACTCTTTGCAACATTGATTCTTTTCATGGGAGGTGGTGTTTTTGCCCAAGCCGCTCCCGCCAAGACCGCGGATCCAAAAGCTAAAGCAGCCAAGACCACTACCAAGGCCATGGCTAAACCTGCTACCACGGTAGCTCCGGCCACTTCGGCTGCTGCCGCTGCACCTGCCACTGCCGCATCAACCGCACACGCCAAGAAAAACGGCACTCCAGACATGAGGTACAAGGAAAATAAGGCAGCCGCTAAGCCGGCAGTTCACGCCAAGAAAAACGGGACTCCCGATATGCGATACAAAGAAAATAAAGACAAGGCGAAGAAATAGGGATTGTTCCCTCCGCAGGAATTGTAATGAAGAAAAGCTACCGCATCAGGTAGCTTTTTAATTTTTATAGTCATAATTGGTCCCGGCAAAAAGATAAAAAATATCTTTGACCGCTAAACAAAACTTTTGAACAGCGCGAAGATCAATTTCAGGACCCAGATACTTGTGACTGCAATAGCGGTTCTGCTTTTCATTCTGAAAATAGTTGCCTGGTGGCTTACCCAATCGGTAGCCATTCTTACCGATGCCCTGGAAAGCACGGTCAATGTTATTGCCGGATTCATCAGTCTATACAGCTTATTTATTGCCGCTAAGCCCCGGGATGAAAATCATCCTTACGGTCACGGTAAAGCGGAGTTTCTTTCTGCAGCGGTAGAAGGCAGCCTGGTATTGGTTGCAGGCTTTGTGATTATTTATGAAGCGATCGATAATTTCGTTCATCCGCACGAATTAAATCGTCTTGACTTTGGCATTTTACTGGTGGGCATAACGGCTCTCGCTAATTATGTGGCAGGCAGTTATTGCATTAAAGTGGCACGGCTAAATAATTCACTCGCGTTGATGGCCAGCGGCAGGCATCTGCAAAGTGATACCTGGTCAACCGTTGGTATCATTGCCGGGCTCATACTGATTTATATCACCCATCAAAAATGGCTCGATGGCGCCGTGGCAATCGGCTTTGCGCTTTTTATTATTTACACCGGTTACAAGATCCTGCGAAGCTCCATCGCGGGCATAATGGATGAAGCGGACAAGGCCCTGCTGCAAAAAATGGTGGATTCTCTAAATCAACATCGCCCCCAAAACTGGATCGATCTCCATAATGTGAGGATCATCAAATATGGATCGATCTTTCACGTGGATTGCCACCTCACGGTTCCCTGGTATCTGAGCGTCCGCGAAGCACATCATGAAATTGATTCGCTGTCAGCCATCGTGAAAAAAGAATTTGGAGGATCAGTTGAATTATTCGTGCATGCAGACGGATGCCTTGATTTTTCCTGCAGGATTTGTGATAAGCCCGATTGCCAGGTGCGGCAATTCCCATTTGAAAAGAAAGTGACCTGGACCATAGAAAATATTTCCCGCGATTCAAGGCATAGGCTGGAAACCTAACCAGGATTCCCTGGAAACATAACAAGGTTTCCAGGGAAACAAGAGAAGAAAAATTTCCGGCAACATTCATTAATGAAATTTTAACAAGTGCCGGCGGGCATTCCTGTAAGCTTTAACAATACGATCACCATTTTATTTTTTTTCAGCAAAATAAGCAACCCAATTTAAGCGTACTACGTAAAGAATTGACGAAACTGAACTTTATGGATAGAAGATCATTCTTATCAGACATAGGCATTACACTGGCAGTGGCATGTACGGGTTGCCTGGCAGCCTGTTCAAAAGGCGGAACTAACGGCCCAACACCCCCGCCACAGGGAGTTAATTTTTCGTTGGATCTCAATACGACCTTGCAAAATATTGGTGATTCATTAGTAAAGAGTGGCGTGATCATCGTGAGACTCGCCGCGGGGAATGATCCATCTTCATTCACAGCCGTGCAGGCCGCATGCACACACGAAGGCACTATCATCGGCTACAATACGGGTCAGGGCATTTTTATTTGTCCCCTGCATGGAAGTGAATTCAGCAAATCAGGCACGGTATTAGTGGGACCTGCCAGTGCAAATTTGAGGAGCTATACGATATCCGTAGTAGGTGAAACATTGACCATTACCGGATAACAATCATCCTCATTCTGCTCCCAGACCCGGAATCGGATTCATACCATTGGTTCCTGTTGAGAGAGACAATGAAAACTTCCCAATCCCCAAATGATTTCGGTTGAATCAATTCCAATTACTTTCCTTTCAGGGAAAGCTTCCTGAATTACGCGGAGTGCCCGTTCATCTTTGCTTGACCGGAAAGTAGGTACTATCACTGCATGATTCGCGATATAGAAATTCGCATAGGAAGCCGGCAGTCTTTGTTCCTCATACACCAGTTCATCTGGCATGGGCAGCTCAATAATATTTAATTGCCTGCCATCCACCAGGCGCATCTTTTGGAGGTTCTGAAGATTTTTTTGCAGACGTTCATGATTCTCATCCATTTTGTTCTCTTCCACCACGGTCAGCACGGTGTCTTCATTCACAAAGCGCACCGTATCATCAATATGTCCGTCGGTATCATCGCCCACAATTCCCTCATTTAACCATAAAACCTGGTCCACGCCATAATATTCTCTGAGATATTCCTCAACCTGGGCAGCACTCAGCGAAGGGTTCCTGTTTTTATTGAGCAGGCAACAGGTGGAAGTGACTACCGTGCCTTTGCCATTGAAATCAACAGAGCCGCCTTCCATTATGATGCCGGGATAATATACAGGCAAATTAAAATGCCTGGCAATCAGTGTGGGAATTTCATCATCCAGGTCATAAGGCGGATATTTCCCGCCCCAGGCATTGTAGTTCCAGTCAACGATTATTTTCTTTGGATTGGCAAGAGGATTTACCAGGAATGCAGGGCCATGATCCCTGCACCAAGCATCGTTGGTAGGATGAAAATAAAATTCAATCTTATTCATATCCGCACCGGCTTGCTCCAGTTCTGCGATTGCGAATCGTTTCATGGCCTCATCATTTACGTTGATGCGTACCAATTCGCCCAGGCTCAGTTCCTTTACAAAGCGTGAATAGAAAGGGTAGATCATGTGGATCCTGCCCGGCCAGGAGGCTTCCTTATGCGGCCAACTAAGCCAGGTGGCTTCATGCTGCGCAAATTCGGCAGGGAAATAATAGCCGAGTGATTTCGGAGTGACTTTGCCGGGCAGTTCCAAATCTGAAATTTGCTGACCTTTTGCTTCAGAAGCCTGTTCCAAGTATGGAGTTTTTTATTATTGACTGGTAATTCTTTTCCCTTCCGGTTAATGAAAGATCATTGGCCCGGATCCTCATCGATGAAGCGGTTCAAAATGGGCTGATAAGAATCTATTCGGCGATCGCGCAGAAATGGCCAATGCGTGCGATAGAGATCTGTTTTTCCCGTGTCGAGCTCCGTAACGGCCACTTCTTCCTTTTCATGTGAGGCCTTATAAAGAATGGTACCAAATGGATTCGAAACAAAAGATCCTCCCCAAAATATCATGGCGCCTTTTTGTTCTATACCCACCCTGTTTACGCTCACTACATGTACGCCGTTGGCGATGGCATGACTTCTTTGAATGGTCTGCCATGCTTCGTATTGCTCAGTGTTGGTCGACTCATCCTGTGAACTCGCCCAACCGATTGCCGTAGGATAAAACAGGATTTCGGCCCCTTTCAGCGAAGTGATCCTCGCTGCTTCAGGATACCATTGATCCCAGCAAATCAATACACCTACCTTCGCAAATTTCGTTTCAAAAATCTTGTATCCGATGTCACCCGGAGTGAAATAGAATTTCTCGTAATAGGCAGGATCGTCAGGAATATGCATCTTGCGATATTTACCCAGGTAGGCGCCATCTGCGTCTAAAACTGCGGTGGTATTGTGATATAGGCCCTGGGCCCTCTTTTCGAATAATGATGCAATGATCACCACTTTCAATTCCCCCGCCAATTTGGCGAGTATTTCAGTACTCGGACCGGGAACCGTTTCAGCCAATTGGAAATGCGCATAGTCTTCCTCATCGCAGAAATAAAGTGATTCAAATAATTCCTGCAGGCAAATGATCTGCGCTCCTTTGTGAGCTGCTTCCCTTATTTTCATAAGGGCTTTTTGGAGATTCTCCTGCTTGTTGGCAGTGCAGGCCATTTGAATCAAACCCACTTTGACTTTTGCCATTGTGATGATTTTAATGAAGCTGCGAAAATACGTTAATTCAGAAAGAATTTCGATCCATTGGATTCTAATTGTACAGGTAGAAACAGGAATACCTGATCCTTATTTCCGCAGAATCAGGTGTCTTTCCTAATGAAAGCATCAAAGTCTTTGATGCCGATCATTTTTTCGGAGATGAAGCCTTCGGCATAAGCCACTCCGATCATCTTTCCAAACATGGCATGCCTGCCAATGACGGAATTCAGGAAATCGGGTGAAGAGATATAGGTCTGGGGTTCATTGCTATTGTATGAATCTGAATAAAATTGCGAACTGTAGGCCTTGACCGAATCGAGTTTTCTTTCGAATACGGGACTGATATCGTACACAAAATCCGGCTCAAAATACTTGTCCTGGATATAATGAAAAACATATTTGGGTCTCCAGGGCGATTGAGGATTTCCCCGGTCATCCATTGTTTTCACCTTTAAAAGTCCACTCAGAAAAGCCGCGTCCCTGATCAAATGACCCGCACGGCCATGGTCTGGGTGACGATCTTCGAGTGAATTGCCCAGGATGATTTCCGGCTGGTACTTGCGAATGGCTACGATCAGTTTTCTTTGATGTTCTTCGTCATTCCTAAAGAAGCCATCTGCCATGCCCAGGTTTTCGCGAGCATCAAGTTCCAGTATCCTGGCTGCAT
>CALFNL010000426.1 GCA_937902875.1 uncultured Bacteroidota bacterium
TTTCAAAGAACTGTTGGTACTTACTTTTATCCCAGATTTCTATTTTGTTTACTGCGGAAACCAGCACTATATCCTTTTCCAAACCCGCGTGCTGCTGCAGGTTCCTGGGAAGCAAGATTCTCCCCGCACTGTCTAGCTCCATCACCGTTGCCCCATTCAGGAACTGCCGTCGGAATTCGCGTACTTTGGGGTCAAAATCATTTAGCTTGCTGATCTCATTAAAAATCGGCTCCCAACTCGTGATCGGGTATAGACTCAGACATTTTTCAAATCCCCTGTTTATAACAAAGCGGGCACCGTCTTCTTCCGGCAGTTGCTTTTTAAAGCCTACCGGCAAAAGGAAGCGGCCTTTGGAGTCCAAAGTAGCCTCGTATTCGCCCAGAAAACCCATCATTTACAAAGGATTATATAATATTTCCATTAATCTACACAAAATAACACATTTTCCCACTTCAATAACAAATTTTTAGATTAATTATTTTATCCACAGAGAGTTATTTCAAAAAAACCTTGCCGGCATTGAATTTTACAGAAGGAACATCGAAGCTTTTGAGAAGTGCTGGTGAAAAGCCTGTGAATACCCGTTAATAAGCTGTGAGTATCCCTCCATACGATGTGGATATCTCAGCTACTCCCTGTGTTTCCTATGAGCAACATTGCCTAATTTAATTTTTCTTAAACGGAGGTTCATGGAGATTTTACAAAGCTGTATGGAGGCTTTTTCAGTTGCTAAAATTGCGCTTAATTTCTTTGTTACACAGAAGAGCACAGAGTGAGCATAGAAATTCAAAGAGAGTCATGATTCCTTTCTCAGTGTCTCTCCGAGTCTTCTCTGTGCATCTCCATGTTTCCCATGTTCATCTCCGTTCAAATCCGTGTAATCTTCATTAATTTCAGTATCTCAAAATCATGGCAAATGGCTGCTGCAGGTTATTCCGGAACGCCCTTGCTTCAAAAGCTCGGCATCAAACCCGGCATGAAACTGAAACTGATTCATGAACCACCTAATTACGAGGCATTACTTGAAAAGAAAATATCCGATCAATTCTGTTCGGGAAATGAATTGCCCCACCTGATACATTTATTCGTGACTTCGCAAAAAGAATTTAAAGAGGAAATGACAGCTATCAAGCACCTTATCAAAGAAAATCCATTCCTGATCTTATGGGTTTCCTGGCCTAAAAAAAGTTCCGGGATTATTACCGATATGACCGAAGATCATATTCGGAATTATGCCTTGAAAAATGGACTCGTTGATATTAAGGTATGCGCAGTAAGTGAAATATGGAGCGGGTTAAAGCTGGTTGTACCCCTCGCCAAAAGATAATATTTGTCATGGCTGGATTCCTGGCGATCTTTGCCTGAAATTATTTTTTTTCAATGTTGCATCCTGGCCAATTATCCATTAAGGACTTCACCTATGAGCTTCCCGAAAATAAGATTGCAAAATTTCCATTGGCGGAGCGGGATGCTTCACGGCTACTGATATATAAAGATGGATTGATAACTGAAGATTTGTATTGTAATCTCGCAAAGCACTTACCAAAAAAATCCCTTCTCATATTCAATGATACGAAGGTGATTGAAGCCCGGATCATTTTTCAAAAACCTTCGGGCGGATTGATCGAAGTCTTTTGCCTGGACCCCCATCCCCCCGGCTCCGATATCAACCTGGTGATGCAGCAACGCGGGTCGGCTCGATGGGCCTGCATGATCGGGGGCGCGGGAAAATGGAAACATGGGATGGTACTCCAAAAAAAGATCCAGTGCCAATCCGGAGAGATTGTGCTTCGTGCATCCATCACGGAAAGATTGAAAGACAGCTTCGTGATTGATCTGCATTGGGAACCTTCGGATATAAGTTTCGCCGAGTTGCTCCATCTGACCGGAACCATTCCGCTTCCACCCTATATAAAAAGAGCAGTCGAAGAAACCGACATGGAAAGATACCAGACTATCTATGCGCACTATGATGGTTCAGTGGCGGCACCAACCGCCGGCCTGCATTTCACCGAAAAAATTTTCGAGTCACTTGCCCTGAATAATATCAGCCATGAGTTCATTACACTGCATGTTGGCGCGGGCACTTTCAAACCGGTTAAGAGCCACCAGATGCAGGATCATGAAATGCATGCGGAATATATGAATGTGAAGCTTGACCTGGTTGAAAAAATAGCAAGACAAAAGGAGAATATTTTTTGCGTAGGCACTACTACACTCCGATCGGTGGAAAGCCTGTACTGGCTAGGCGTGAAACTATACAAACACCCCGAAACGGATCCGAAAGAACTTGAAGTTCGCCAATGGGAACCTTATGAATCGAGGAATGAACCGGAGATCACAGTGGAAAATTCTTTGTGGGCATTGATCGGCTGGATGAAAAAACACCGGATGAAACAAGTATTCGCAAACACACAAATTCTGATAGCCCCAGGCTATGTTTCCAAAATAGCATCGGGACTAATCACCAATTTTCATCAGCCGCAATCAACCCTATTATTACTCGTTGCGGCCCTGGTTGGAAATGACTGGAAACGAGTTTATGACTACGCATTGGCAAACGGATTTCGGTTCCTCAGTTATGGAGATGGCTGCCTTTTTTATATTACAAAGTCGGGAATTCAAGTGTGAAGCTCGTGCCCCTGCCCGGTGTGCTTTCGGCCTTTATCTTTCCCTTATGCGCTTCCACCATAGCTTTCACATAACTCAAACCCAAACCAAAACCTTTCACATTGTGAATATTGCCTGTGTGCGCCCGGTAGAATTTTTCAAACACACGTGTCAGTGTTTCTTTATTCATACCAATACCATTGTCTTCAATCCTTATCCTGATATTCTTTCCAACATTCTGGGTGGAAATATTCAGGAGAAGGCCCTCGTCTTTAGAGTATTTGATGGCATTGTCTACCAGGTTATTCAGAAGATTTGTAAAATGGATTTCGTCGGCTTCCACCAGGTCTTTCTTTGCGTTCAGGGCCAGGTCAACGCGGGCCTTTTTTTCCTCCAACTGAAGCCTGAAATTTACCAATACATTATCTATAATATCGTGCACATGCTTCGGGATCATATTCAACTGCACTTCCTGCTTATCGAGTAAGGCGGCCTGGAGGATGGTTTCCACCTGCACATTCATCCGTTTGTTTTCATCCTTTATGATATTGCTGAAATAATTCATTTTCTCGCGGTCCTGTACTACTTTTTCATTCTTGAGCGCGTCTACTGCCAGGGAAATGGTTGCCAGTGGTGTCTTGAATTCATGAGTCATATTATTGATGAAGTCGCTTTTGATTTCGCTCAGCTTTTTTTGTCTGAGCATGGTACGCACCGTAAGAAAAAATGCCGCGATTATTATCAGGGTAAATAAGGTAGCACCGATGATGAGCCATCCCAGGGAACGCAACACAAAATTTTTGACACTGGGCACCACAATATATAATTCTTCATCCGCTACCAGGCCCTCGCTGATACTTCCGGAAACGGGTGACAATGCGATGCCGAATGCCCTGTTGCGAATGGTATCACTGAGTAACTGACCAAAATTCGGGGACTGCATTTCATAAATATTCCGCAGGTTGGAATGGTTGATGATGGCAAATTCGAATTTTGTGTCTTTAAGGCCATTCGACTGGAATGCTCTTCTGATCCTGTCTGTTACTTCTGCGGCACTATATTTCTGCGAAATGGAAGGAGGCCTTATCAATTGAAATAATTGGTCGGTAGGCCAATCCTGGGCCAGCTTAGGTGAACCCAGAGAAAATTGGCTCCCTTTCTGGTCAGCAAGTTCTTTGCCAACCTCTGTAACAGCGTTCTGAATATTTTGTTCGATTTGCTCCTGTCTTAATATAATAGCATTTTGTATCCAGGATACCTGAATGAAGACCAGGCCGATAAGCGACAAAGTGATTAAAACAATAATCAGTGAGTATATCTTCTTCATCAGTATGCAAAAATAGTTTTATAGATGGCAGGTGGTCAGTATAGACCATCCCATTTAACTAAGCTTTGTGACTTGATTATGCCCATGTGAAGGATCAACTTTCAACAATTATACAAAAGTTAGCTGAAATTCAGCCTGTATTAAATTAACCCTCAGAAATTGCGAATGAATCATTTCTATACTATCTTAGAACTAATGAACGAACCCGGACCAGGCATATTACTTATTGCGGAACCATTCCTCAAAGACCCCAATTTTATGAGGACGGTAGTACTCTTGTGTGAACACCAGGACGAGGGCAGCTTTGGATTTGTGCTAAACCGCGATTTCAAACATACTTTAGATGAATTAGTGCCTGAGCTGGAGAACGTGAAATTGCCCGTATTTTATGGAGGCCCCGTGCAAATGGATACCCTGCATTTCCTTCATCAGTATCCCAAACAAATTCCGGGAGGATTTGAAATAGGAGATGGAATTTACTGGGGAGGTGATTTTGAAACAGCAGTAGCCTTGCTTCGCAATAATGAAATAGACCCGGCCAAGATCCGCTTCTTTATCGGCTATTCCGGCTGGAGCGGAGGCCAGTTGAAAGATGAATTGAGTGAAAAAAGTTGGCTCACCGCCGAAGCAAACAGGAGGCTGGTTTTTCACCGGAAGCTGGATGAAATATGGAAAGACTCACTACGATTACTGGGAGGAGACTATGAAATGATGGTAAACTTTCCAATAGATCCTCAATTGAATTGAACCCAGGCCCAATTAGCCACATATCGATCCCTATTAAAAAAATAACCCCCGGCAAAAGACGGGGGTTGTGCGCTAAAAGCACACTGTATGTAGACCGATAAATTACATTGTACTCGTTTATTAGATGTAAAAAGCAGCCCGGAACGATGTTCGGGAATCCTTAAAGTTTTCTTAATATTTGCAAACAAGAAAAAAGCCCCAGAATAATTGGGGCATTAATTGTTCAGGCGTTCGATTATTCAAGACACTTCTATTGCTCCTTCCACTAAAACGGATACCTTATTTTTCAGGACTTCCACAAATCCTCCGTCTATTGTAAAAGCAATGGAATTATTCTTGTCTTTCATCACTTTTATTTTACCCTTACCCAGGGCGCTGACCAATGGGGCGTGCTTTTCCAATATCTCAAAGGAACCGATGATTCCCGGCAACTGCACACCATAAATTTCACCACTGAATAATTTTCTTTCCGGCGTTAGTATTTCAAGATCCATGCGGATGATTTAAGGGAATGCATAATTTATTTATGTAACCTGCAAAGGGTTTTACATTCGGCACCAGAACTGACTCTTGTAACCCTACCCTTTAGCCGCCGCCACCATTTTCTTGCCTTTTTCAATGGCATCTTCAATCGTACCCACCAGGTTGAAT
>CALFNL010000427.1 GCA_937902875.1 uncultured Bacteroidota bacterium
CAACTAATAAAATTGATCCGGAACAGAAGCTGCCGGCAATACAATTGCGGGGGTTCTGCCCATGTTTGATTCGCGGATTCTTAATTCCTGACCGGCTTTCCGCCTTTCAAAACACTCTGAAGCCTTTCCAGAGTTTTCTTTTCTCCACACAAACTCAGGAAAGCTTCTCTTTCCAGATCAAGCAGGTATTGTTCACTCACGAGTGAATGCTCTGTTAAATCCCCACCACACATAACATAGGCGAGTTTCCTGGCAACAACCACGTCGTGGTCCGTTGCATAGTTGGCTCTCCACATGCCATTGATTCCCGCATACAATGCTCCTAATGCCAAGCGGCCCAACACTTTCACGTCTTTTCGCGGCACCGGGGTAGTATAACCGCTGTCGAATAATTCCAATACTGATTTTTTGGCTTCCGTAATTCTCCTGTCCTGGTTCAATACTATTTCGTCATGGCCTTTTCTAAGAATACCCAGATCAAAGGCTTCTTGAGCCGAAGTAGACACTTTTGCAGTGGCAATGGTGAGGAAGCGATTCTTGAGGGGAATTGTCTCGGGTTCGTCCTCCTGAATCTCGTCTCCCGCACGCAATGTGAATTCTTTGGTGCCTCCGCCGCCCGGTATCAATCCCACACCCAATTCCACCAGGCCTATATAAGATTCGGCCGCGGGGCAAACTTTATCGCTGTGCAAACTCAGTTCGCAGGCTCCTCCTAGCGTGAGGCCCAGGGGCGCCACTACTACTGGTATGGATGAATACCTAACCCTCATCATCGTATTTTGGAACATCCTCACGGCCATATCCAATTCATCATATTCCTGGTCAATAGCCAGCATGAAAATCATTCCTACATTCGCGCCGGCAGAGAAATTCTGACCTTCATTCGCAATCACAAGACCTTTATATTTTTCTTCAGCGAGGGTAATTGATTTCTGAATTCCCTCCAGCACCTCTCCTCCAATACTGCCCATTTTGGTTTGCCATTCCAATCCCAAAACATCATCACCAAGGTGGTATAAATGGCAGGCACTGTTCTTCCAGATGGTTTGGTTCTCAAAATTTTTCATTACTATGAATGCTTCCGCACCCGGCATCACCTTATAGCATTTTCCGGCGATATCATAGAAAAGCTTTTTGCCATTCTCAACCTTATAAAATGCTTTGATCCCCGCGCTGATCATATCGTCGATCCATCCTGCAACCTTATAACCCGCTTCCCGCATTTTTTTCACGGTATTCTCAAGGCCAAGTGTATCCCAGCTTTCGAAGGCGCCAATTTCCCAACCAAAACCAGCCTTCATGGCATCATCAACGCGATAAATTTCGTCGCTTATTTCAGGGATGCGATGAGAAATGTAGGAGAATAGTCCATAGTGAAAATGGCGGTAAAATTCCCCGGCCTTATCGGTGCCCTGAACCAGCGCCTTGAGTCTTGTGTTTAGATCATCAATGGGTTTGGCTGCTTCTACGGAGGCGAATTTCGGTCTGACCCTCGGTCCATATTCCATGGTTTTAAGGTTCAGCGTAAGAATTTCTTTTTCTCCGTTCTTGCCTTTTGTCTTTTTAAAAAACCCCTGTCCCGTTTTATCGCCCAGCCATTTATTGGCCACCATTTTTTCAAGCCAGGATGGGATGATGAATGTATCCCTTGCTTCGTCATTGGGGCAATTATCATATACTCCTTTGGCAACTTTTACGAGGGTGTCGATTCCTACTACGTCTGCCGTTCTGAAAGTGGCTGATTTCGGT
>CALFNL010000428.1 GCA_937902875.1 uncultured Bacteroidota bacterium
ACCAAAGAATCCCCTGTCGGCCGAAAAAGGAGAGGGATGGGCAGCCTTGAGAACATGATGTTTGGTCTCGTCAATCAAAGACTGTTTTTCCTGGGCAAATTTCCCCCATAATAAAAAGACAATGCCGGTTCTGAGATCCGATATTTTTTTGATCACCACATCGGTAAATTCTGTCCAGCCGATCTTTGAATGGCTGAGAGGCTCATTGTCCCTTACAGTCAGAGCGGCATTTAGCAACAGAACGCCTTGTTCGGCCCAATGAGAAAGGTTGCCCGACCTGGTTGACATGCCGACCCCGATATCATTTTGTATTTCCTTGAATATATTAATCAGGGATGGAGGTGGAGGAATTCCATCCGGAACTGAAAAACAGAGACCCTGCGCCTGACCTTCGCCGTGATAAGGATCCTGCCCCAGCAATACCACTTTCACCCTGTTAAATGGCGTTCTGTCAAATGCATTAAAGATGAGGGAGCCGGGAGGGTAAATCTGCTTACCAGCGGCTTTCTCAGTCTTAAGAAAGGTAACAATCTGCTGGAAATAAGGTTTGGGAAATTCAGTTTTCAGCACTTCTTTCCAGGCAGGTTCTATTTTTACATCCATGTAAGCTGCTTCCGGTTTGGCTGCAAACTAAAAAAAATTATCTTTGCGCCGGTATTTATCATCAGGCAAAGATGGGAAGAGGCTACCAGACTTGCTTCTGAGCATTGATAGAGAAATACGTAGCAATTTTTCATTCATATTGGTCCCGTAGCTCAGTTGGATACCTGCCTGCCGGCAGGCAGGGAGCGGCGGGAAAGCGGTTATGGTTTCTGTATATGTCATAAAAAGTCAGGTTCATCATCGATTTTACGTCGGGATGAGTGAAGACGTAAATAGGAGACTGAAAGAACACAATAGCGGCAAAACAAAATCTACAAAGGGTTTTGCACCCTGGGAAATTGTCTTCATAGAGGAGTATCAAACTAGAGCAGAAGCAAGAAAAAGAGAAAAATGGTTAAAAAGCGGAATAGGTATCGAGTTTATTAAAGCATATTGGTCCCGTAGCTCAGTTGGATAGAGCGGCAGCCTTCTAAGCTGTAGGCCATTGGTTCGAATCCAATCGGGATCACATCAGATTTCTTGACTCATATTGCCACCATCCGCAATTTCATTTCTCACACTGCCTCCATTTTCAGAATTTCCTCCTTTTTTCCCGAAATCCCTTTGAATAGGCGAATAACAGGAGATTATTGAGCCGGAATTAGAAATTTAGTTGCCCAATTTGCCGGATTTTCCCCCGAATTATCTACCTTTGCGACCCTATTAAAGAATGGGCTCGCTGCTCAATGATTAGCCGGCGAGAACAAATTACCCAAACGGCTCCACAAGTTCCCGCCTGTGCGGGGCGCCAGCAGGGTATCACAGAAAAGCGTATTCACAATGCCAAAGGTAAAGACCAACTCCAGTGCCAAGAAAAGGTTTAAGGTAACCGGCACGGGCAAAATCACTCATCAAAAGTCTTTTCGTCGCCACTTACTCAGCAAAAAATCAAAAAAACGTAAACGCGGTATGAGAAAAGACGGGCTGGTTAATCATGCCAACCTCGATTTCGTAAAACGCCTGCTGCGTTTGAGATAAGCGGCCTGATTTTTAACCTTCAACATTAACTTTAAACTGATTAATATATGCCTCGTTCAGTAAATGCTGCCGCTTCCAGGGCGCGGAGGAAAAGAATTCTGAAAGCCGCCAAGGGTTTCTATGGCAAGCGCAAAAACGTTTATACCGTCGCCAAGAATGTGATGGAAAAAGGGCTCACCTACAGCTATGTGGGCCGAAAAGGCAAGAAAAGAGAATACCGCACATTGTGGATCGCCCGTATCAATGCAGCCGTAAGAGCAGAGGGACTCAACTATTCTGAATTCATCCATAAGCTCAACCAAAAAGGAATTGGCTTGGATCGAAAGGTGCTCGCCGATCTGGCCATGAATGAACCCGAAAGTTTTAAGAAGCTGGTAGCTTCCGTGAAATAAGGCCTTCGGCAGCGATATATCTGGCTGATTGGATTGAAAAGATTACCGGCTGTGGGAAATCGCGGCCGGTTTTTTTATTTGTAGATTCTCACAAAAAATTACTTTTGCAACTGTTTCCGGAGCAGACCAATCTGCGGATTGAACTTATCAAAATGTCTTTCTTCATTTCTTTAATCGGTAACAATACATGAATAAAACCTACACCGACCTGGTGAAACAAACCTTCTATTTTCCCCAGGAAGGTTTCAATGTGGAAGATGGATACCTTCGCTTCAATGGCCTGGATTTGAAAGCCCTGATTGACAAGTATGGAACACCCATGAAGCTTACTTACCTGCCCAAGATTGGAATGCAGATCGACAAGGCAAAGAAAATGTTCAGGGAAGCCATCAAAAAGCATCGCTACGAAGGAAAATATTTCTATAGTTATTGCACCAAGAGTTCTCAGTTTTCATTTGTAGTTGAAGAAGCGCTGAAGCACGAAATTCACCTGGAGACTTCCTATGCATATGATATCGAGATCATCAACAAATTGTATGAAAAAAGGAAGATCACGAAAGACATTTATATCCTTTGCAATGGCTATAAACAAAAAGGCTATACCAGCAGAATTGCCAGGCTCCTCAACAACGGCTTCAAGAATGTGATCCCGATACTTGACAATAAGGAAGAACTGGATGCCTACCGCCGACCGGTAAAAGTGCCCTTCAAACTCGGTATCCGTGTGGCCGCGGAAGAAGAACCCACTTTCCCGTTTTATACTTCCAGATTGGGTATGAGAGCCCGGGATATCCTGGAATTTTACGTAGATAAGATCGAGGGGAATGAAGAGAGATTCCAGTTGAAAATGCTGCATATCTTCCTTAACAAGGGTATTAAAGACGATATCTATTACTGGAGTGAATTAAACAAGATCATCAATCTATATTGCCAATTGAAGAAGATCTGCCCTGAACTTGATTCCATCAATATCGGCGGCGGATTCCCGATCAAGCATTCTTTGGGATTTGAATATGATTACCAATTCATGATCAATGAAATTGTGAGAAATATCAAGAGTGCCTGTAAGAAAGCGAAAGTGCCGATGCCCGATATCTATACCGAATTCGGGAGCTACACAGTGGGAGAAAGTATGGCTCACATATATAGCGTGATTGGCCAGAAAATGCAAAACGATCGCGAAATCTGGTATATGATCGATTCATCCTTTATTACCACTCTGCCAGATACCTGGGGAATCGGAGAAAGATTCCTCATGCTGCCGATCAATAAATGGGACGAAGAATACCAACGCGTGGTTCTTGGAGGCATCACCTGCGATAGTCACGACTATTACGATTCAGAAGAGCATATTAATGAAGTGTTTCTGCCTAAGATCGTAAATGGGGAACCTCTTTACCTTGGTTTTTTTCATACCGGCGCATACCAGGACCAGATAAGTGGTTACGGAGGAATCAAGCATTGCCTAATTCCTTCTCCAAAACATGTGATTGTTGAGCATGACAAGAACGGGAAACTGGTTGACTGGCTTTACGCGAAGGAGCAGAGCGCCCAGAGCATGCTGAAAATTCTGGGATATATCAAGTAAGTGCAACGTCAATTTTTTCAGTCAATTCCAGAACTCAGTTCACCTTCTTTGTCCGGTATTTCTTGCTCACCTTGGGACTGTTAAAATACTTGTCTAATTCCTCGGGGCTTCCTTCAATTTCCACTATGGGGATATCTATGAGCTGTATCTGTACCTGCCTCAATTCATCCCGCAGTTTTTTAGTCTTGTTCAGAATATCAGGGTCGCGGTCGCCCACAAGCATATTGTCTTGCAGTAAATAATCCAGCCTCTTAATGCTACCCCGAACCAGGGAGGCACTGTTTTGTTCATAGTCCTTTGAAGGCGCTACCGATTCCTTTACGGGCACTAATGCAACACCAACACTGGGAAGAATTTTTCCCGCAGTCTTTTGGCTTTCTGTTGGCAACGAAGAAAAAATGGTACCCCCCAATGCCGTAGAAGCCGATGTCATATCAAATGACGTGCGCGTGCTTCGGGTATTCCTGACCTTCTTATCAAGCCCCATGAATGTGCCCTTGAGCTGCAGTATATAATTTTCAATGTCTTTTCGAAGCGCATTGAATTCCATGATCCGTTGCGGATAATTGATACTCTCCTTTACATTAATGTATATGACCGCGGTATCCTTGTTATTGAATTTATTGGTACCGATAAAATTAACAATGAGGGTTCTTTGCTTGCTGGTGTCGTCGTCTTTCACAAAATCGAATGGGGCCGTCCATACAAAATCATCACCACAACGGGAGATATTTCTCAATGTCCGGATGGGATAATTGGTAGTAAAATTGATATTTTCAATGGGGAAATTGCCATCTTCACACTGTACTTTGAAACTTACAGTATCTCCCTCATCGATGTATAGCACATTATTGACCGTGGGTTTCACCTTTGAAGGAATTATCTCGGTATTGAAGAAAAGAATGGTAAAAGAAGTGTCCACCCGGTCGGTAGGATTATCCAGGTTCTGAACCCCAAGATTCACCTTGTATTCATAATCATATTTCAGGCGACCAGAAAGGAAATAAGACTTTTCGGCCTTAAAAGTGAGGAGACCGGAATTCTTGTTGATCCGGAGTCCCACCGGTGAATTCTTAAGAAACCAATAATACCTGGACTGGTCTCTGTTGATATCCAACTGATATTCCAGTGAAGAATCAACATGCAGGGTAAAATAAGGATTCAGATTCCTGATCCTCAGCACTGAATCTGCCGGATTCGGCACGATCAACAAGGTACTGTCGGTTTTCAGAGAGTCGGTTACCTGCGAGAATGCAGCTTGAGAGAAACCAATTAGAAGACCTATGAGAGCAAACTTTCCGTAACTCAATTTGCCGATCATTTAAAGGGTTAAAAATTAAGTGCGAAGGTAGGCATTTATCCCCAAGTTTCTTGAAGGAGATTCGTGCATATTTATTCAAATAAGAATCCCTCCCTGAGATCAGGAAGGGATTTTCAAAACCAACTGCAGCCCTGCCTATAATTACAGACCAGGGCCTGTATGAAACTGTAAGAAATTATTGCACTGAAATCTGCTTGCTGGCCGGCTTTGCTTCGGCTTTCTTTGGCAAATTCACTTTCAGAATCCCATTTTCATAGGAAGCTGTGATAGTATCAGAATCAACCTGTTCGTCAAGGTTGAAACTGCGTTTAAAGCTACGGTAGCTGAATTCTCTCCGCACACTCTTTTTGTCTTCATTCCTGCTTTCTTCCTTCTTATCGTAGCTGATGGTGAGCAAACCATTTTCCAAATTCAGCTTAATATCTTCTTTGTTCAAACCGGGTGCGCTTAATTCCAACAAATAAGCGTCTTTGGTTTCATCAATATTGACTGCAGCCCAGTCAAACGGATTGGAATCTTTTACGGGGAAACCGGAAAACCAATTATCAAAAATGGAATCCAGAGGTCTTGAAACCGGCCGGCCGTTGAATTTTACGAGTGTCATAGTGATTAATATTTTTTGGATGAATAAATTTTATGATCAGGGATTCATGTTCAAATGATATACCAGCAGGATTTAAATCCTGAAATCCAAACATATTGACCGAAGATGAATGGGTTAGACGACAAAATGTCAAATATCCCGGATTTTTCTGCCATAAATTCATAGGTCCGACATATTCTTGGATTTCCCCTAATTTTACATTTAAATAAACAGGAAAAAATGTATCCAGCAGAAATTGTAAACCCCATGAAAGAGGAATTGACAGATAATGGATTTAAAGAACTTCTAACGGCTTCCGAAGTTGAGGAGAATCTGTCTCAAAAGGGAACTACCCTCGTAATGATCAATTCAGTTTGCGGCTGTTCCGCGGGCACAGCCAGGCCAGGCGTTTTGATGGCAATCAGCAATTCCGCGAAAAGGCCCGATCATCTCACCACGAGTTTCGCAGGCTTCGACGTAGATGCCGTTAAGAAGATCAGGGAATATTTACTTCCATATCCGCCTTCTTCGCCATCCATTGCTCTGTTCAAAGATGGCGAGCTCGTGCATTTTGTGGAGCGCCACCAGATAGAAGGTAGGTCCGCTCAAATGATCGCCATAAACCTGAAAGCGGCTTTTGACAATTATTGCAATTGATTCACACGATTACTTTGCTTTTTTCATAGTTTGGCCAATCCCGTCAAATGACGGGATTTTGTTTGCCTGAATTGCGAAGAGTCCTTTCACCATGAATCTGAAATTGTTGACGGCCGATGATGAGCAGTATCGAAAAATACAATCCGCATTTTCCCTTCATTGAATATCCATCCATTGCATACCAAGAATGATTTTTGATAAATCGGTGTACTACACACCGGCAATGAATTTGGATTTTTCACATTCATCAATTGCAGATGATTTACCAATCGTTTAGCTGTCAAGTTTATTTCCGCCAATCCGCATTTTAGAGTATAATTGTGCCTAATATCAAAATTCAGCATGTACCCCAACCTATATTATTTCATTAAAGAATCTTTTGGCGTTGAACCCTGGACCTGGACTAAGTACGTGAACTCTTTTGGTTTTTTTGTTGCGATTGCGTTTATCCTCGCGGCAATCGTACTAACTAAGGAATTACAGCGAAAGGAAAGGGCCGGATTGATATTCCCAAAAGAAGAAACAATTATTGTAGGCCAACCTGCATCCATAAGTGAATTGTTGTTGAATGCGATTTTTGGATTCGTTGTAGGGTATAAGTTGCTGGGGATATTCATGAATCAGCAAGAGGTGAGTCCTCAGGAATATATTTTTTCCACAAAAGGAAACTGGGGAGGTGGGGTTGCCCTCGCCCTGCTTTTTGCATGGTTGAAATACAGGGAAAAAAATAAGCAAAAACTGGCCAAACCTGAAGAGCGGAAAATCAGGGTGTGGCCACATGAGAGGGTAGGGAATCTGGCCATCATGGCTGCCATTTTCGGATTCCTTGGCGCAAAGGTTTTTGATAATTTGGAAAATTGGGGCAGGTTCATAAAGGATCCTATTGGAAATTTATTTTCTCCAAGCGGCCTCACATTCTATGGGGGTTTGATATTCGCGGCCATTGCCATTTTACGCTATAGCAGGAAGAAACAGATTGGGATCCGACACCTCCTGGATGCGTTCGCTCCCACACTCATGCTGGCCTATGCTATTGGCAGGATCGGTTGTCAGGTAAGCGGCGACGGAGATTGGGGGATTGAAAATACTGCCTATGTGACCAATCCGGATGGGAAGGTGGCCCTGGCATCACCATCAGGATTAGAAAAGATGATGTTGGAAAATTCGGCCTATTACAAAACAGTTCCGCATCTTTCAGTGAAAGCTCCATCCTTCCTTCCTGACTGGACGGTTGCCTATGCTTATCCCCACAATGTAAACGATCAGGGTTTTAAGATGCCAGCATGTACGGGAGATCATTGCTATGCACTACAGGTACCCGTGTTCCCGACGCCGGTTTATGAAATAACGGTATGTCTTTTACTTTTTGTGGTGCTGCTCCTTCTCCGAAAACGAATATCAGTTCCCGGACAGATATTTTCCATTTACCTCGTGATGAACGGGCTTGAAAGATTTTTTATTGAAAAGATCAGGGTCAATACCAAATACAGCATCTTTGGATTTCATCCCACTCAGGCCGAGATCATTTCCGCTTTATTGGTGATTGGCGGAATCATTATGTTCTTTCGCTTAATCAAAATGAATAAGACAAAGTCAAACTAAATTTGGGACTCGTCGGGGTTAGTATACTTATCCTGAGTTTAACAAATGCGGCAACACAAACCCGTTATTCGCCGTTCATACCTTTGCACTTTATCCCTGCCTGCCATCCATTCTATTCCATGCTTCCTCCTCTTTCACCTGTGATTGGTTTTCATATCTGTCTATTTTTAGCGGCAATTACTCAACCTGAGTGCTCAACCTGACATTGGCCATTAAATATCTGACTATGACCAGAACCACCGGGCTGGTGAAAATTCTGTTAGCATGCATCCTGCTATTTTCTGTTTCTGCAAAATCACAGGACTATTCCAGTATTAAAGGTGAATTGAGGGACAAAGAAAACAAACCTGTTGAAAAGGCAACTATAACCTTGCTAAGGAGTGCTGATTCAGCACTGGTAAAAATTGCGAGCACCGACACGGCAGGGAATTTTGAATTCGAAAATATCCGCAACGGATCCTATCTCCTGAGTATTTCACATACTGGTTTTCAGCCCTGGATTGGCAAGACTTTTTCCACCGATGGAAAAGCTTCCCTAAAATTGGGAAGGATCATGCTTGAACCTGCGGCAAAGGGACTGACCGAAGTGGTAGTGACTGCGAAGCGACCACTCATCGAACAAAAAATTGATAAACTGGTGGTGAATGTTGACGCATCCCCCGTCAATGCAGGCGCCACCGCCATGGAAGTGCTGGAAAAATCTCCCGGCATCATCATCAACAATGATGGTTCCATCAGCCTAAAAGGGAAACCAGGCGTTATTGTAATGCTGGATGGCAAACCCAGTTATCTGTCTCCGGCCGATCTCGCCAACCTGCTAAAGAACATGCCGGCGTCTGCCATTGATCAGATAGAGATCATGACCAATCCTTCTTCGAAATATGACGCTTCGGGGAATTCGGGGATCATTAATATCAAGACCAAGAAAAACCAAAAGCTGGGTTTCAACGGCTCTTTTACGGTGGGTTTTACTTCAGGCTTTTTTACAAAAAATAATGTATGGCACCTCGTTCCCCGAACGCAGAATAGTTTAAATTTTAATTACCGAAACAAGAAGATCAATATTTTCGGAAACTATAATCCCAATTTAAACCGCAACAGGAGCGAATTGGAAATAAAAAGGAATTTTTACAATCCTGACAAAACCCGGAAGGCATCATCGGCACAAAACACTGACGTCTGGGGCCGCAATAAGTACCATAGCCTGAAACTGGGTCTCGATTATTACCCCAATAAGAATAATGTTCTGGGTGTAGTTTTTACTGCATTCGCCTTCTTTGGCCATCCGCAACCCAAAACAACATCCGACATATTGAATCCTGATAATAGCCTGATTTCACGCCTGATTTCTGTTACAAGAAACGATATCACATTCAGGAATTTCACCGGGAATTTCAATTACAAACACATATTTGACACCAGTGGCAGGGAGCTGACGGTTGATCTGGACTATGTGAAATACTCCAATGTTTCAGACATGACGCTCAACACAGATGTGTACGACAATCAGGGAAATACTCAGGGCGATGAACTAGTGCTAAGCGGTCATTTGCCTGCAGACATCAATATCTATTCCGTGAAATCTGATTATACGCATCCGTTCAATAAAGGCGCAAAGATTGAAGCGGGGTTCAAATCAAGCTATGTGAAGAATGACAATCTCGTTGATTACAAGCGTCTGGCCAGCCAGGATTGGATCACCGACGGCAGGTCTAATCATTTCATCTACGATGAAAACGTGAACGCCGTATATGTCAACCTGAATAAGCAAATGAAAAAATGGAGTTTTCAGGCAGGGCTCAGGATGGAAAATACCAATACCAGGGGTTTGCAGGTAACCAACGACTCTACATTCCGCAGGCATTACACCAATCTCTTTCCGAGCGCTTTCGTGAGCTACCAGCTCAACAGTCAGAATCAACTCACGTTTTCCTATAGCCGCAGGGTGAACCGTCCCAATTACCAGGATCTGAACCCCTTCACCTATTTCCTGGATTCACTCACCTACCGCCAGGGGAATCCATACCTACTTCCGCAATTCACGCACAATTTTGAGTTGAGCCATAGTTTCAAGGGCAAATTCATCACAACGCTTAATTTCAGTAATACAAGTGATGTAATATCCCAGATATTCAAACAATACACGCAGCAAAAAATTACCTTCCTCACGGTGGAGAATGTGGCAAGATTCAGAAATATGGGAATTGCCTTTCACCTCCCATCTAAATGGACAGCGTGGTGGAGTAGTAGCTTTTACCTGAATATTTACAACAACAGGTATGAAGGAATCTATAATGCCGAACCTCTCGACATCTCCTATACTTCCTTTACCGCGAATATGACCAACAGCTTTAGCTTTCCCAAAGGGTTTTCGGCAGAGCTGAGTGGATTCTTCCGAGCCAAGGGCGTGGACGATTTGAATATTGACCTGCCGATGTACCAAATGAGCATCGGATTGCAAAAGACGATCCTGAAATCAAAGGGAACCCTGCGCTTCAATGTACGTGATCCTTTTGGATGGCAGCGCTTCAGGGAATACAGCAGGTATAATGATATCGACATTAAGATTTACAGCCACTGGGATAACAGGCAGTTCTCCACCAGCTTCACCTTTAGGTTCGGGAAAAACACGATCGCTCCATCGCGCAAGAGGAGCAGCGGCGTGTCTGAAGAAATTCAGAGAGCCGGCTCTGGCAATCAGTAATCCTGCTTTGAATTTCCCAAACCAGAAGTTCTATTAGCATTAAATCCCAGGCAAAATCTTAGGAATACTTTAAGTAATATTCCCTTTGATTTCACTACTGGGCATTACCAAATATCATCAATTATTGCCGCCTATGGCAAAACTATGATCTATGTATTGCAAAGTACCTACCTTTGTCATGTAATTTTATAGAACAGGTACTAAAAGATAATTTAAAATGAGAAAAATTTACTGTCTGCTGACTGTTATATTATTGACTACCACGTCTTTAATCAGCAATGCCCAAAACAGCACCAATATTAACGGAACAATCAAAAATGGGGAAAAGGTTCTGGAAGCTGCCTCAGTTTCCCTTCTAAAGGCCCGGGACTCCAGCCTTATTAAAGCGGAAATAACGGATAAAGCCGGCAAATTCGAATTTCAGAATATAGGAGCAGGGGAGTACCTTATTTCGGCAAGTTCAATCGGATTCCAGAAAAAATACAGTAAGTCTTTCAGGGTAACAGGCCAACAGCCAATATTGGCCCTGGAGGAAATTAGCCTGGTGCATGCTGCTGCCGAACTAAAGGAAATAGTGGTGACCACCAGGAGGCCCATGGTTGAACAAAAGGCCGATAAGATGATTGTGAATGTGGACGCTTCAGTTACCAATGTAGGGTCTTCGGCTTTGGAGGTTCTGGAAAAATCGCCCGGCGTATTAGTTGACAAGGATGGCAACATTAGTTTGAAAGGCAAGTCGGGAGTAATTGTATTGGTGGACGGACGTCAAACATATCTGTCTGGAGCAGACCTGGCCAATATGCTCAGAAATATGAATGCATCCCAGTTAGACCAGATAGAAATCATGACCAATCCTTCCGCGAAGTATGATGCATCGGGCAATTCGGGCATTATAAATATCAAGACAAAGAAGAACAGGCAAAGAGGATTCAATGGAAGCACCACACTGGGTTACGGACAGGGCAAGCTGCCAAAATTCAACGAAAGCCTGAACCTGAATTACCGAACCGGCAAGTTTAATCTATTCACTAACCTGAGCCATAATTACTGGGAAGGATTTCAAAACCTCGATATATTCAGAAAATTCAGGGAAAAGGATTCCAAACAAGTGTTATCTGTATTTGACCAGCACGCAAAGATGGAGCGGATTGGCCGCACTTATAATGCAAAATTCGGCGCCGATTATTTTATCAGCAAGAAAACAACCGTGGGTGTAGTGTTTTCCGGTTTTCAGAATCCCGGTTACTGGAACAGCAGGAATATCACAGATATCATGAATAGTGACGAACAATTGTTGAGTCAGACCAGGGCCAGTTCTGATGTTCATGAAACCTGGAAGAATTTCAGCAGCAATATTAATTTCAGACAGGTTTTTGATAGTGCAGGCAGGGAATTGACCGCGGATTTTGACTATATCAGGTACAGGTCGCACAATGATCAATCTCTGGTAAATTCATATTTCGATGCAGCAGGTCAACCCTTGAATCCCACTGATACACTTCTGGGCAGATTACCTTCAGATATCAGGATCTATAGCGCCAAAATGGACTATACTCATCCTCTTAAGAAAGGAGCCAAATTTGAAGCAGGGTTGAAGACCAGTTTCGTGAAGACTGACAATAACGCGAATTATGACAGTGTGAAGAACGGAAATCTGGTTCCGGACCTGGGCAGAACGAATCATTTTGTTTATGAAGAAAATGTAAATGCGGCCTATGTGAATCTGAGCAAACCATTGACCAAAAAACTGACAGCACAGGTAGGATTAAGAATGGAAAACACCATCGCTAAAGGGAATCAGATTACGACAGGCGTGAGTTTCAGCAGAAACTATACCCAACTTTTTCCTACGGCCTACCTGTCTTATGCCCTCAACGATAAGAACCAATTCTCTGTGAACTATGGCAGAAGAATTGACCGTCCGGATTACGGCGATCTGAACCCATTCATTTATTTTATTGACAGGTATACCTACCAGGTAGGAAATCCGGATCTCAAACCACAGTTCAGCCATAATATAGAATTGAGCCATACTTATAATAGCTTCCTGACCACTACTCTGAATTATTCCAATACGAAGGACATTATTCAGGAAGTGCTCGAACAAAATGAGGCTACCAATGAAACCTTTATCAGGAAAGCGAATATCGCCAACCAAAGGAACCTTGGCATTGCCGTGAGCATCAATACCCCCCTGCAGAAATGGTGGACGCTGAGCTTTTATTCCAACCTGTATAATAATCATTTCAAGGGCATCGTGAACGATACCAACATCAGCATTGGAAACACCACGCTCCTTCTCAATGTGAACAATCAATTCAAATTGGGAAAAGGCTGGAGCGCAGAATTGAGTGGATTTTACAGATCTAAGGGACTGGAAAGCGTTATCGTGATCAAACCACTTGGACAGGTTTCCGCAGGCTTCGCCAAACAGATTCTCAAAACCAAAGGAACCGTGAAATTAAATGTGCGCGACATCTTCCTCACACAGGTGTTTGAAGGCTATAGCCGGTATTCGAATATTGACGCAAGATTCAAGAATAGCAGGGACAGCAGGGTAGTGAACCTCAGCTTTACCTATCGCTTTGGGAAGATGAATAACAACAGCGGACAGAGAAAGAGGGGAGGAGCTTCCGAAGAAGAAAGCAGGGTTAAATCCGGAGGAGGAAACTAATCTTCTGCTAAAGGACCAGCCGTTGCAAACCGACATTTTTAAGGTCTCTTTTCTATATATCTTCTCTTACATCTCGTGTTTTGGTTTAAGATCCCGTTGTTCTCAACGGGATTTTCTTTTCCGCAGTTCCAGTGAGAATACCATTCGTACAGAAATTAAATGGCAATTGTAACAGTTCTGGCAGTTGCATCGTCAAACAGAGGAAAATAAGAATTCAAAGAAAAAACTTATGCGATCAATCAAACTGTTACTCCTGCTTATGAGCCTTATTTACCTGACTGCAAACCAGGCCA
>CALFNL010000429.1 GCA_937902875.1 uncultured Bacteroidota bacterium
ATGATCTTGTTCAGGAAAATGATGATTCCGATAATAAGGCTGGCAACGGCTGTTAAGAGTACGGCTCCTGCGGCAAAGTCTTTAATTATTTTTATCTGCGGATGATACGAATCGCTCACGAGGTCGCACAGTTTTTCGAGGGCGCTGTTGATCATTTCGAAGGCAAAAACAGATGCGATGCAAATCAGCACAATACTCCATTCAATGGCGGAAATATGCAGGCCAAAACCTAAACCCACAGCCACCATGGCGGCTGCCAATTGCAACTGTCCGTTTTTTTCCCGGACAAAGAAACCAGCGATGCCCCTGAGTGCAAATTTTATTGAATGAATGAATCTCATATAGCTAAATAATTTAAATGATGCTGTCTTTTTGCGCCCAGCTCCTGATTTCAAATATTGATCCTTGCCTGGTCTCCATACCAGTCTATCTTTTTGGAGTAATACATTACCACGGCCAGTAATCCAAACAGCCCGATGCTCCCGAAAAGCAGGGCATTGTCCTGCAATTGAATGAGCACGAAAATAAAGCCATAGAGTATGGATAGCGATGCACCGAACAGAATCGCGATTTTCCAGGTGGAGAAGAGAGTTTTGCTATAGAGTGTGATGAGTAATATGGTGGCCGTTGCACTGATGAAGTAGGCGTATCCAAAATGAAGGTACTCTGAAATGGAAAGCAGCAAAGTATAAAATATGCAAAGGGCCAGACCCATGAGCACGTATTGAACCGGATGGATTATTTTCTTTTGCCGGATTTCAATAAAAAAATAGAGTGCGAAACTGAGTGCAATAAAAAGGATGGCATATTTTACTGATCTCATAGTTTGAGAATAAGAGTCCACTGGCTGCAGGAGATTGATGCCAAATCCAGACTCAGCCACATCATATTTGGCATCTTTCCAGCTTTGAGGATAGTTGCGGTTGAGGTGCAACACTTTCCAGTCAGCCGTAAATCCTTTGTTGTTGGCGAGCCCGGAATTCACAGGCAGGAAACTACCTTCAAATGAAGGATTGGGCCAGGTGGAAGCGAGGTGAACTGAAGTGGTTTTGCCAACCGGAGTGAAATATAATTTTTCTGAACCCTTCAGGTGCAGCTTAAGAGAGAATTCCTGAGGCTTGCCGGAAATTAGTTCCGCTGTCGGCAAGGCGGCACCCAATCCATTTGTAACGATTTCATTGATGGCGCCCGCGTTGAAAACAAAATTGCTGTCATTCCATTTCAGGCTCAATTGATCTTGGATACCGCGGAAATCAGACAGGCCCACACATATATAGGCTTCATTCAACAGCAAATCTTTAGAAGCGATATTTAGGCTTTCTGGATTCACAGCAGGAAAATTTCCCGAAATATTGATCTCCGAATTATAAACCACTATCTCGTAAATGCTGCGATGCCTGAATTCAGGATATAAGACGCCATTTATTGCCACTTGATCGGGTAAGAAATATGCGAGCTTCCTGGTGCTTGTGATCTTACCATCAGTATCTCTGTATTCGAGATAAGGGATGACCATGAATGGCCCCACAACGGTTTGCGCAGATGCCCATTTGGAACTTATTTCGTTGGCCACTTCATTTTTTCGTGAGCTGCGCTCCTGCACGAGTTGCATCACAAACAGAGTGGGGATCATCAACGCCAGAATCAGAAATCCCACGATGATGCCTTTAATGGTTATCCGGTTGGCAGACCAAAAATTCCCGTTGGTTCTTGTTTCCATATAATTGAATATTTAAGATTCAGAAATTCTTCTGGTTAAGGAATGTCATATCATCGATTAGGTTTCTTTTTCGCGAGGAGGAAAATCAGCAGGCCATATGCAACCAATACTGACATGCACAGAACCCAACTGATAAAAACCATGCGAACCAGGTTTGCCTCGCGTACTTCAATTTCCCTCAGTGACCTCCCTACCGCTATGAACCTGACCGGGTTCTGCGGAACATTTAGAATGACCATCGCAAACCTTGCGTCCTCCCTGGGTTGCCAGGTTATCCGGTCTTCTCCATTCATTCTGGTGTAATCGAGCACTCCGGAGGGTAGTTGCAGTGTTTGCCTGGCAAGTGTAGCCGAAGCTCGTATCGGCTTCCCGGCCGCGTCAAAAAGCAACACAAAGGGTGAAAGGCTTTGAGGCAGAGTGATGCTGTCATAGGTCCAAAAGGAATCCGGAGACTTCCCCTGTTCCAGTTTTTCTTTGATATCAAGCGCCATCTGGATTTGAGGATCGTTGGCATTGCTGCGGTAATTTTGTTGCACGGTAACATATACCAAACCGTTGATCAGCGTGATCAGCCCCACGGCCGCTATCAGGATCAAGAAGGATTGCAGTTTCATTTTGTTCTCTTTTGAATATGAATGAAAATATCTATCATAGCTAAAAGTGCTTTGTATTTCAAAGTATCAATTCAAAAAAAATCAACTCATCCATTTAATCATTTGTTCCAACGCGTCAAGATGTTGCCTGAAGGCTTTTTCACCGGCCCGGTTAACTGAATAGGTAGTATTGGTCTTTCTGCCTATGAATCCTTTTTGAACTTTGATAAAGCCATTTTCTTCCAGGTTTTTCAGATGAGATGCAAGGTTACCGTCTGTTACATTCACGATCTCTTTGAGTTGGTTAAAATTTAATTCCTCATTCACCATGAGGGAACTCATGATGCCCAGCCGGACGCGGCTGTCAAATATTTTATTTAGATTTTCGATCGGATTCTTCATGTTCAACAGGGAGTCATTGGCTTATTGACTCACCCTCTCATATTTCCACCACATCAGGGCGCCATAAATAATATGCAATATTCCGAAACCGGCGGCCCAGAAATAGATGCCATATCCGGGGTACCATGAATTGATGATGCCAAGCATGATATTACCGTAACCCAACCACCTGATTTCACCCAGTGTATATTTGCTGGCATTCACCAGGGCCAATCCATAAAATATCAGGCATCCCGGGGCGATCATGCCAAAATAGCCCAATTGAACAAGCTTCAGCAGGTATAGACCGCCAGCGATCATGGGAAGAGCCACATTCCACAACAGGCGTCTGGAAGCACTGCCCCATATAGGGATATTGTTTTTTTTGCTCCGGACCCATGTGAAAATAAATGCCACTACAAGAGCGGCCACGAATGTAATGAGTGCTACATGGAATAACCGGCTTTCCATGAATTCCCGAATGGAAATGATATGCGCGACTTCTTTTTCGTGAAAAGGAATTCCTCCGCCGTTTTGAATAACGCTATATCCCCACCAGGCGCCAACCAATGCGCAAAGGCCGGCAGAAATGCCGCTTAAGCCGCTCAGGCTGATGAAGCGACTGCTTCGCTCCATCATTTGCTTAATGTCTTTTAGAGTATCTAGTCCCTGGTTTTGTTCGCTCATAAAAAGCACTTTGAAATACAAAGTAAATATCCGAAATTGGATTTCGCAAATTTTTCTTGCCTGAGAGATTGTTAAGGTTCATCAAATAATTGCGCCTGCCTGCCCGTTATCCATTACAGTCT
The DNA here is from genome assembly GCA_937902875.1 of uncultured Bacteroidota bacterium. Lineage (GTDB taxonomy): Bacteria > Bacteroidota > Bacteroidia > Chitinophagales > Chitinophagaceae > PSRI01. Next base: position 3,504 of record CALFNL010000429.1, read on the forward strand.
ATTTACATTTGCAGTATGTGTTGGAAACCACCTGCTTATCGTGGAATGTTGTCCGTTACCCTGCTAATCTTCACTTGTACGGTATCGTTGGCACAGGGAAAGCACCTACGGGGAATCATTCAGGACTCACATAGTGATGAAAGGATCCCATTTGCCTCTGTAACTTTCAGGAACAGCTCCATTGGTGCTGTGAGTGATTCCGCAGGCAATTTCTCCTTCCATTTCAGTGAATGGCCTTCAGACACCCTCATAGTTACCTACGTGGGATACGAAGACTTCAAGATTGGTCTGGATACCCGGCAGGACACTATTCGGCTATTGGTGAACCTGGAAAGAGGCAAAAGGAATACGGAGGTGATCGTGAAAAGCAGGATCGGCAGAGGACTGATCCTGTGGAGAAAGATAGTGCGCAACAAACCAAAGAACGACCGCGCCAAATTTGACAATTACTCCTATGAATTGTACAATAAGCTGGAGGCCGATATCAATAAAGTGAATAAGGATCGGTTGGGCAGGATTCCAGGGATTCGATCCTTCAAATTTGTCTTCAACAATGTGGACAGTGTATCTGAAAAAGACCCCTTTCTGCCACTCTATCTCACGGAAGCCATCTCCAATTATTATTATCAAAAGAACCCACTCAGGCGAAGGGAAGTTTTCAAGGCAGTAAAGACCATCGGATTTGAAAATGAAAGTGTGGCAAAGCTGCTGGGGGGCATGGACCAGAATGTAAACGTGTATAAGAATTTCATCCCTGTATTCGACCGTGATTTCATAAGCCCTATCAGCGATAATGGAAGTGCCTATTATAATTACCGCGTACCCGACACTCAATACATCGGCGGCCGGCGTTTTTTTCATTTTGTTTTTAATCCCAAGCACAGAGGGGAAAATACCTTTCAGGGAGATGCCTGGATTGCCGATTCCTCCTTTGCGGTCATGAAGATGAATCTTCGTGTGTCTGAAGGGGCGAACCTCAATTTCATTGAAAAACTTGACCTGGTTCAGGAATACCAATTGGTGAACGACTCAGTATGGTTTCTTGCCAAAGACAAGTTCGTGGCAGATTTTGTGCTGCTCGGAAAAAAACTGGGCAATTTTATTGGAAGGAAAACCACCACTTACAGGAATATTGTGATCAATGACAGTTCAGTATTAGATCAATTGAATCAGAATAAGGTAAAGGAAGAAGTTATCATGCCCCAGGAATCAAAGAATCAATCTGACCAATATTGGTCGCAGGCAAGGCATGAAGACCTCAACCGGAATGAAAAGAATATTTATAAAATGATTGACACGCTGATGGGGTTGCCGCGTTTCAGGCGCTTGACTGAATTGGTGAATTTCATAGGTACCGGCTACAGGAATGTGGGTAATTACCAGATAGGACCCTGGTACAACTGGATCAGCGGCAATGTGTATGAAGGCACCCGCGTTCGATGGGATCTGGGAACCAATAGCGGATTCAGCAAGAAAATATATTTTGCCACCTACCTGGCCTATGGATTTAAAGACCAGAAACTGAAAGGCAAGTTTGAAACATTGTATTTATTCAACAGGTCTCCCAGAAGCCATATACATTTTTCTTACCTGAACGATATAGACCATGGCCAGGCCTATTATGACGAAGTGGCTTCGGATAATATTTTCGCATTTGCTTTGCGAAAACCAGGTATTCTATACCGTTATATGAAGCTGAAGCATGAGAAGGTTGAATATTTCAAAGAATGGGCCAATGGTTTTTCGGTTACGCTGAATGCATCCCACACCAGGTATGATCCCGTGCTGAATCTCCCCGACAAGGGAAAATTTCCTGCTGAAAATGGAGGATATTCCCTGGATAATTTTGAATTGGGGCTGAGAGTCCGTTTCGCCTATCTCGAAAAATTCCTCGAAAATACTTTTTCGCGAATCAGCCTGGGTAGTGATTATCCAATAGTAGAATTGAGGTACTCACGCGGCATTCCGGGTGTTTTCAAGAGCAGCTACCGTTATGGCAAGCTTCAGGGCAGTATATCAGACTATCAGAAGATACCGCCTTTCGGGAGTTTTTATTATAATGTGTATGGAGGCAGAGTATTTGGCACTCTGCCCTATATGTTGCTTGAACTGCATCCTGGAAATAATTATTGGTACTTCAATAAATATGCGTTCAACCTCATGACCCGCTATGAATACCTGAGCGATCGCTACGCGGGCATCAACATTGAACACAATATCGGCAACGGATTATTCAGGTTGATTCCCGTTACACGCCTGCTGAAGTTCCGCCAATTCTGGAATGCAAAATTGATGTGGGCCGACCTGAGCCAGGCAAACCGCGATTACAATTATGTGAGCGACACTACCTTTAAGACCCTCAATGGCAAAGCCTATATGGAATTGGGGACCGGCGTGGATAATATTCTCAAAGTTTTCAGGCTTGACCTGGTCTGGCGTTTATTCCCCAGGCTCCCGGGTGATAAGAGGGCCGAAAGATTTGGCATTTTCGGAAGCTTCAGGCTTGTTTTTTAAGTTGGTTGCCCGCTCCAGATGAAATAATCTGGTGTACATTGCCATAATTAATATCCACGTTACCGAATCGATTCTATTATGGAAATCACTTTGAAACAAGCCCAACAGGAAGTTGATCGCTGGATTTCTACAGTTGGCGTACGCTATTTCAACGAATTGACAAACCTGGGAATTTTGATGGAGGAAGTGGGAGAATTGGCCAGACTGATGGTTAGAACATATGGTGAACAGTCATTCAAAGAATCAGACAAAGGCAAGAATCTTGCAGACGAAATGGCGGATGTGCTTTGGGTGCTGATATGCCTGGCCAACCAAACCGGTGTTGACCTCACCGAAGCGCTTCAGAAAAATTTTGAAAAGAAAAATTCCCGTGACCAGACCAGGCACCGGGATAATGAAAAATTAAATGATTGACCAGCTAAGAAGCACTTTAGACCAGTCAAATCATACTGGCCCGAGCACAAAATTTGTATTCCTCTCATTATCCAATCCCCTCCAAACACTTATCTTTGACGGCTATGGCAAGCAATGATAATAACAAATTTCAGGCGGTGATTGCTCACGCCAAGGAATATGGATTTGTGTTTCCCAGCAGTGAAATTTATGATGGACTCAGCGCCGTTTATGACTATGGCCCCTGGGGCAGTGAACTGAAGAAAAATATCCGCGACTATTGGTGGAAGAACATGACGCAGATGCACGAGAATATAGTGGGGATTGACGCTGCCATTTTCATGCATCCCACAACCTGGAAGGCTTCCGGCCACGTGGACAATTTCAGCGATCCGATGATTGACAATAGAGACAGCAAGAAGCGTTATCGTGTAGATCACCTTATCGAGGGCTATGCAGAAACCCTGCCCACGGCCGAAGCCAGTGCCCTGCTCACCCAAATGGATCAATTGCTGGCCGTAGAAGATTTTTCCGGCATCAAACAACTTATCTCAGACAATAAGATCAAATGCGGCGTAAGCGGAACGGCTAACTGGACTGACGTACGCCAATTTAACCTGATGTTTAGCACCCAACTGGGTTCAGTAGCCGAAGAATCAGACACGATATATCTGAGGCCCGAAACGGCACAGGGCATTTTTGTTAATTTCCTCAATGTGCAAAAAAGTGCCCGGATGAAAATTCCTTTCGGCATAGCGCAAGTGGGTAAGGCCTTTCGGAATGAAATCGTGGCCCGCCAATTCATTTTCAGAATGAGGGAATTTGAACAGATGGAAATGCAATTCTTCTGCCGGCCAGGAACAGAACTGGAATGGTATGAATACTGGAAACAGGAAAGACTGAACTGGCACCTGAGTCTCGGCTTCGATAAGAGCAAATACAGGTTTCATGACCACGTGAAGCTGGCACACTATGCCAACGCCGCGGTGGATATTGAGTTTGAGTTTCCTTTTGGATTTAAGGAAGTGGAAGGCATTCATTCCAGAACAGATTATGATCTCAGGAGACACCAGGAATTCAGCGGTAAGAAATTGCAATACTTCGATCCCGAGATCAACAAGAATTATATTCCCTTTGTGGTTGAGACTTCCATTGGGCTCGACAGGACCTGCCTGGTAGTTCTCAGTGAATCCTATACCGAAGAAATAATTCCTAAAGAAAATGGAACGAAGGATACGAGGGTTGTCATGAAAATTCCGCCTAAGATCGCGCCCATTAAATTGGCCATTCTACCCTTGTTGAAGAAAGACGGCCTGCCCGAAATTGGAAGGGATATCATGAAGGTTTGCCGCGAGGAGTTCTATTGTTTCTATGAAGAAAAGGATGCTATTGGCAAAAGGTATCGCCGCATGGACGCCATAGGAACTCCGTTCTGCATCACCATCGACCACCAGACCAAGGAAGATGAGACCGTAACGATCCGCTACCGAGACAGTATGGAACAGGAAAGAATACCTATGGCAAGGGTTAAGGAAATAGTGAAGGAAAAGATAAAGTGAATTTCCCCCTGCAAGTGATCAGCCTTTGCCGCTGATCTTTGTTTGCAGCAATCCCACTATTTCCTTCAGGTAGAAATGCCAGCCCAACAGGGCGCCGGCTTTGGGAATGATATTATCTTCCATAAAATTATCACCTGAAGGCTTCACCATAAAGGCGCAGGCGAATGGCTGAATGGAGAGTCCCTGTTTTTTGAATATCCTTTTCGCGCGTGGCAAATGCATGGCCGAAGATATTAATAGAAAAGGGCCCTGCAAATTCAGGGAGTCCAGGATCTTTTTGCTGTAAACTGCGTTCTCAAAAGTGTTTCGGCTATTTCTTTCTATATAAATATCAGAATCGGGAATACCAATATCCTTCATCTGGTTTTTCAAAAAATCGGCTTCACGGAAATTTCGACTTTGAAAAATGGTACCGTTTCCACCAGAAATGAGGATTTTTTTTATGTGGCCCGTTTTATACAAGCGCGCAGTTTGTATGAACCGGTCTGAGGCTTCACTGAAATAGGGCTTTTCATTTTTCCGGTCATAGCCCACCAGCCCTCCCAATAAGATGCCCGCGGAATATTGATCTGCCGGGCCCGGCTCAAATCTTTCTTCCTGGTATGCCAGCACGAGATGGTTAATGATGAATGGATTGGTGAAAAAAAGCAGCATGATGATGCCGGCCCTGTATAATTTTTTCTTTCGTTTTGGATCTTTGGAAATCCAGGCCCATAGGAGAATGGCGATGATCCAGATCTCCGGGCTCAGAAAATAGTTTACGATTTTACTAATGATGAACATGATATTGGATAGGCTAACCGTAAAGCTCCTGGTGAATGGATTTTCTGTCGTACCCCAGAGCCAAAATCCTTTGTTTGGCTTCGTCAATCATATTTTTCCAACCACAAAGAAAAAATGCCGATGGCTTGTTTTGCTGAGTCAATTCCTCGTAAATGGCATGCACATAGCCCGTTCGGCCTTCCCACTCTTCACGTGACAGGGTGGGCAAATAATGAAAATCAGGAACCATCCCGGTCAATTTTTGCATTTCTTCATAATACAGGAGGTTGGCTTTTTTCCGGCATCCGAATATGAGATAGATGTGCTGGTGTGGCACATTATGAAGGTTGATATAGTTGATCATGCTTCGGAATGGCGCGATGCCCGTACCGGTGCAGATCAGGTAAATATCTTTGTCCAGCTTTTCGGGCAAAGTGAAAACGCCCAGCGCTCCTCTTAAGGTAAGCTCGGTGCCAACCGAACAGTGATTGAAAAGATAATTTGTACCGGCGCCTCCCTCCAACAAAACAATCACCAGTTCAAAAACATTTGTTCCATTGGGCCAGGACGCAATTGAATAGCTTCTCCAACGCTTGCTGGCCTGCTCGTGAATGGGCAGATCAAGAGTAACAAATTGCCCCGGTTTAAAATCAAATTTTTCCAATTCAGGTATTTCAATCAAAAAGCGCCTGGTTTGATCGGCTTCCTGCTCTATGCTTCTGATGATTCCCTTTCGCCATGGTAATAAAGCCATAGACCTAAATTTTAAGTAATATACAAAACGGGGTTGAGTGTGGAAATTAATTGTAATGGATGCAATTACTCAGGCTCCAAACTGTTTATCTGCCTGGTTCCAGGCAATCTTGCCAGGCAAAAAAAAGCGAAGCCGGAAGACTTCGCCGTGAATGGCCAAATTAATGGCAAGCAATCGTGAGTTTGACGTTTAAATTTTGGCAACGGTAGTAAACCGCTGCATTTCTGATTAGTAATAATACAATTTTTTATTACAATTTTAACTTTCGGCCAAAAAAAATTTTATTTATCTCTTGTGGTTCGGCTCATATTTGGTTTAGGGCTGGAATTTAGACAGAATGATCCTGAATTTTGACAATGATATTACACAGAATTGATATACATTACGCATGAACAAAGACTAATATGGAATGGAAGGTTTTGAGTGTTATCTTTGCAGCCCCGATTCATGGAGTTCTACTGCAAGAGTACACCCAGGGCGATTAGTATAAAAGATGAATCTGAATCTGTTGTTGGAAGGGTATTTGAAAGATCCCCGCATTTTCCAGATTGCGGACAGGATTCTATTGTCTGAACCCCAGCGACTCTATCTGAAAGACCTGCACGGAAGCGCTTCCCAATTTGCCGTGGCCGCGGTATTCCAGCACGAATGGACCGCAAGTCTTAACCACCTGATCATATTAAATGACGCCGAGGAAGCCGCCTATTTCCACAATACCCTGGAAAATCTAACAAAAGCACTGGACCTGTTCTATTTCCCATCTTCCTTCAAGAACAGAAAGAATTTCCACTTACTGAATAGCAGCCATGTGATGCTGAGAACGGAAGCCCTCACCAAGCTGAGTTATGGCGGAAATAAGAAATTAATCGTTACCTATCCAGACGCCCTCTTTGAAAAAGTGGTGATGCGTAAATCCATTTCCTCCAGGATGATCCGTATAAAAGCCGGAGATACAATTCAGGTTGACGAAATCCTCAGCCGCTTTGTTGACTATGGATTCGAGCGTACCGATTTTGTTTATGAACCGGGCCAGTTCGCGCTGCGGGGAGGTATTCTTGACATTTATTCTTTCGGCAATGAAAAGCCTTACCGTGTTGAATTATTCGGGAACGACGTAGACAGTATAAGGATCTTTGACCCCGAAACCCAGCTAAGCGAAAGGAAGTTACTGCAGGTAACCATCATTCCCAATGTGGAAACCCAATTTGATGCAGATGAGAAAATTTCATTGCTGGATTTCCTTCCCGAAAATACCGTGGTCTGGATCCAGGACTGGGATCTTGTCAGGGAAAAACTTATTACACTCGAAGAAGACCTGGAAATATACCTCAGGGCTTTGGCAGCGGGAGGCCATAAGAAGGAAGAAGAAGAAGACAGGCTGGAAACAAGAGAGGCAACAGAAGAAGATTTCCTGCATACCGCACAAATAGAAGAGCAACTAGATTCAAGGCATATCATTGAATTTGGATATGCACCACATTTTGGAGGCATGGAAATTTCATTTCATACCCAGGAACAGCCTGCTTTCAACAGGCAATTCAACCTGCTGATCAATGACCTCAAATCATGGGAAGCGAAAAAATTTAATATTTACCTCTTTGCCGACAACCCTCGTCAACTGGAACGGGTGCACAGCATTTTTACTGATCTGCAAGCCGAAGTTCAATTTACGCCTATTCCAGTTTCCATACATTCGGGTTTCATTGATCACGACCTGAAACTCATTTGCTATACCGATCATCAGATATTTCAACGCTACCATAAATACAGTGTAAAGCAGGCATACAATAAAAACAAAGCGCTCACGCTGCGGTCGCTACGGGAACTGCAATCGGGCGATTATGTTACCCATATGGATCATGGGGTTGGTATTTACAGTGGCCTTCAAAAGATTGAAGTGAATGGAAAGTGGCAGGAAGCCATCAGGATCATTTACAAAGACAATGATATCCTATATGTGAATATCAACTCCCTGCATAAGATTGCCAAATACACCGGCAAAGAGGGCAGCTCACCCAAAATCAACAAACTAGGCAGTGATGCATGGCAAAGGCTAAAAGAAAAGACCAAGACAAAAGTCAAGGAGATTGCATTTGACCTGATAAGACTCTATGCACAGAGAAAGGCACAGCCAGGTTTTGCGCATAGTCCGGATAACTACCTGCAAACAGAGCTGGAAGCCTCCTTCATATATGAAGATACACCCGATCAGAGCAAGGCTTCTGCGGATGTGAAAAAAGATATGGAATCTCCCCACCCCATGGACCGGCTGATATGTGGAGATGTGGGATTCGGTAAAACGGAAGTGGCCATACGCGCTTCTTTCAAAACCTGCTGCGATAATAAACAGGCTGCCATATTGGTGCCCACCACCATTCTTGCATTCCAGCACTATAAAACTTTCAGCGACCGGCTCAAGGATTTTCCGGTTACCGTAGATTATGTGAACCGGTTTAAATCTGCCAAAGAAAAAAAAGAGACACTCAAGAGACTGGAAGAGGGAAAAATTGACATTATCATCGGCACCCATGCTATGATCGGGAAGGATGTAAAATTCAAGGATCTGGGTGTTTTGGTAATTGATGAAGAACAGAAATTCGGAGTGAGCCACAAGGAGAAAATCAAAACACTCAAAACGAATGTGGATTGCCTCACCTTAACGGCAACGCCTATTCCCCGTACCCTGCAATTCAGCCTGATGGGGGCGAGGGACCTCAGTATCATCAATACCCCTCCGCCTAACCGCCAACCAATACAAACCGAGGTAATGGTGTTCAATGAAGATATAATCAGGGATGCGATATATTATGAAACAGAAAGAGGAGGACAGGTATTCTTCATTCACAACAGGGTATTGGGACTGAGTGAAGTGGCGGAAATGATTCAGGGCATCTGCCCCGACCTGAGTATTGGGTTCGCGCATGGCCAGTTGGAAGGGCATGAACTGGAAAAAAGGATCCTTGATTTCATAGATCGCAAATATGATGTGCTGGTGTCAACCAATATTGTTGAGAGTGGAGTGGATATTCCGAATGTGAATACCATTATTGTGAACAATGCCCATCAGTTTGGGCTGAGTGACCTGCACCAGTTGAGGGGGCGTGTGGGCAGGAGCAATCGAAAAGCATTTTGTTACCTGTTGGCACCTCCCATGAGCACCTTGCCAAACGATTCCAGGAAACGCCTGCAAACCCTGGAGCAGCATAGCGACCTGGGAAGTGGATTCCAAATTGCGATGCGTGACCTTGACATTCGGGGCGCCGGGAATTTATTGGGTGGCGAGCAGAGCGGCTTCATGGCTGAAATCGGTTTTGAGATGTACCAGAAAATACTGGATGAAGCCATTCGGGAGCTGAAACGGACTTCTTTCAGGGATGTGTTTAAAGAGGAGATCCGGCAACAGGAAGATTACGTGCAGGACTGTACGATAGATACCGACCTGGAAATTCTGATACCCGACTATTATGTGGAGAATATCAATGAAAGGCTTTCGCTCTATACCCGTCTTGACAACTGCGACTCAGAAGAAGAATTGCTCCAATTTCATATGGAACTAATGGATCGTTTCGGCCCCATACCTCCCCAGGTGGAAGACCTTTTTGCCACCGTTCGCTGCCGGAAACTGGCGGTGGAATTGGGCTTTGAAAAAATGGTTTTGAAAGGCGGAAAACTTCGTTGTTATTTCGTCAATAATCCCGATTCTCCCTATTTCGAATCTGCCACTTTCAACAATATCCTCAGTTTTATTCAAACCCAAACCAATAAGGCCCGTCTCAAGCAACTTGCCCGAAATTTCCTTCTAATCCACGACGATATTGGCAGTATGGATCAACTATATCAATTCCTTTCCCGTATGCAACAACAAGTAAACACAAAGGCGTTGGCAAAATCATGACCACCTTTTATGACATATCTCAGCTTTAGTTTATAT